>JAENWT010000001.1 GCA_016650125.1 Thermoleophilia bacterium | reverse complement strand
GGTATTCGACTTGCCCTGGGGTTTCCTGCGCTTCCTCTGGGTTCGGAGATAAGCGGTCAGATCCTTCCGGAACCGGCCTCTGGTCTGAACGTAAAGCGATTGATAGATCGTCTCGGGGCTGATTCTCATCTCCGGGTCGTTCGGGTATTGGATCTCGAGCTTTTTCGAGATCTGCCTCGGTGAAAGGTAATCCTGAAGCATCAGCTGAACCTGCCGGCGAAGTCTCGGAGAGCGAGCGAGCTTTGATGGCTTTGGCCGAAGCGACCTGATCGAAGCGAGATTTTCGGCCCGGGTTGCTTTATAGCCCTCAGATCCGCCGGCGCGGCCCACCTCCCGACTCACCGTTGAGGGAGCTCGGCCGATTCTCCGACTGATCATTCGGAGAGAATCGCCGGCGGCGATTCCTGCCCGGATCTCTTCGCGTTCGGGCAGCGAGAGGTGCCTCGGAGACCTCGGCCTCCTTCTCGCCCTTCTCGAAGGTCTGCCGCCAGAGGCGGCCATCACCCTCTCAACGGTGGCGATCGAGCAGCCGCACTCGATCGCCGCATCAAACCGTTTTACTCCCACCGAGATCAGGTCAAAGACCTTCTGCCGGTCGGCGTGGCCGAGGCGTTTGCCGGTGGCCCCAGGGGTCGCAGCTCTCACTTTTCATCTCCAATCGGTCGACGCCACAATGTTCACTGTTGCGTTGACCGATTGAAACCGCCGGGCAAAAACCAGGAGCTTGTTCTCCTTGTCAAGTTTTGCCCGCCCCCTCGGTAGCCCGCCATGGTGGACCCTCGCCCCCGCGGTAGACCGCCCTTAAATTCGCCCCGCTGCCAAAAGACGCCTGAGGAACCTCTGAGTCTCGGGCTCCTTCGGTGCCCCCAGCACCTCATCCGGCGCCCCCGCCTCGAGGATCCTCCCGTCGTGGAGGAAGGCGACCTTGTCGGCCACCTCCCGGGCGAAGGACATTTCGTGGGTGGCGAAGATCAGGGTCATTCCTTCGCGCTTGAGTTCGCGGACGGCTTCGAGCACGTCGCCGACCAGTTCCGGGTCGAGGGCACTGGTGACTTCGTCGAGCAGCATCGCCCGCGGCTCGGCGGCGAAGGCGCGGGCCAAGGCGACACGCTGCTGCTGGCCGCCGGAGAGCTGGTCAGGTTTGTCCTGCTCACGGCCGGCGAGGCCAAATCGGTCCAGCAGGGCCCGGCCACGATCGACGGCTTCCGCGCGGCTCACCCCCTGTCCCCGGACGATGCCCAGGGTCACGTTGTCGATCACCGACATGTGCGGGAAGAGGTTGAAGGCCTGGAAGACGAAACCGAGCCGCCGCCTGACGTCGACGGTGTCGACCGAGGGGTCGGTGATCACCTCGCCGTCGAGGAAGACGTCGCCGTCGTCGATCTCGACCAGCAGGTCGACGCAGCGGAGCAGAGTGGACTTGCCTGAACCGGACGCGCCGATCAGGGCGACAGCTTCGTGCTCGTTGACCGCGAGATCGATTCCGTCGAGGACCATCCGGTCGCCGAAGGACTTCGTCACGCCCGTCAGCTCGAGGACCGGAACGGTCATGCGTTGACCTCCCCGCGGGCGGTGATGTGGTCGAGGATCCGCGCCATCGGGATCGTCACGGCGAGGTAGAGGAGCGCAGCGGCAACCAGTGGCGTGTAGTTGAACGTGGCCGCCGCGAAGATCTGGGCCTGCTGGAAGGCTTCGACGATGCCGAGGATCGAGACCAGGGCGACATCCTTCTGCAGGGAGATGAAGTCGTTCAGAAGCGGTGGCCGCACCCGCCTGACCGCCTGCGGCAGGACGACGAAGCGCAGCGCCTGGGTCCGGGTGAGCCCGACTGCCAGGGCAGCGTCGGTCTGGGTCGGGTGGATCGACCCGATCCCCGCCCGGTACACCTCGGCGACATACGCGCTGTAGGCCAGGGCAAGGGCGATGCCGGCGAGGATTATCGGGTCGTTCGGCACGCCGGAGAGCCCGAGTGCGGGGATGCCAAAACCGAACATGTAGATCAAGAGGATCACCGGCACACCGCGGAAGACGTCACAGAAGACGGCCGCGATCATCCTGATCGGGAAGAACACCGGGTTCCGGCTGGACCGGACCAGGGCAATGAGGAGCCCGACGATGAGCACGACCACTTCGATCGCCACGAACATCTCCACGTCCAGCTTGAAGGCTTTGAGGATGTCCGGGAACGACGTCCTGAACGCGTCGGCGGAGAAGAAGGTCTCGCGTACTTCAGGCCAGCCGCTACTGGTCAAGGTGATCGCGGCCAGCCCGCCGATCACGATGACCGACGACAGCACCGCAATCGTCTGGCCGCGCCGCGTTCGGGCCTTTTTGGCCGTCTCGCGGGCGGCTTGACGAGCGCCCCTCGCTACTTCATTGGTAACGGGGGGATGAGTCCTCACTCAGTTCAGCTCAGGTGCTTCGACAGACGCGCTCATCCACTGCTCGGTGATCTCGTCGAGGATACCGTCGGAATCGAGCGTGTCGATCGCCTGGTCGACGCACTTGGTCAGGCTCGAGTCCTTGGCCAGGAGTGCTCCCCACTCGTCGCCACCTTCAGCCTGGAACTGTCCGGCGACCTTCGCGTCCGGCAGGCTGTCGGACTGCAGGAAGAGCGCGGTCGGCAGATCGACCACGATCGCATCGACCTGGTCCTGCTTGAGCGCGCTGACCACGTCGTTGGAGTTGTTGAAGACCTTGGGATCATTCGAAGGTTCGATCGCCGTGGTGACGGCGTCGAGGCTGGTCGTGCCGACCTGGACGCCGATGGTTGCGTCCTTGAGCCCTTCAAGGTTCGTGACGTCGGCAAGGTCGGAGTCCTTGTTGACCAGCACCGCCTGATTGGCCGTGTAGTACGGGGTCGAGAAATCGACCACCTTTTCGCGGGCCGGCGTGATCGAGATCTGGTTCAGGTCGAAGTCGAACTTCTTCGGACCGGGGGCGTAAGAGGAGTTGAACGGAACCGTGGTCCATTCGACCTGGGACTTGTTGAAGCCGAGCTGATCGGCGATCGCATAACCGAGAGCTCCTTCGAAGCCCTTTCCGTTGGTCGGGTCATTGTCCTCAATGTAAGGCGGATATCCGGGGCTGTCGGTGCCGATCGTGAGCACGCCCTCGCTGAAGGTGTCCAGGTTGTCGGGGCTGCACGTCGACGCAGTCGTGGTGGTCGTATCGGTGCTGGACGAGTCATCCGACGAATCGTCGCTGCCGCAACCGACAACGATGAAGGCCATCGCGAGCACGGGGATTAGCAAAAGGACGAGACGAAACCTGGTCATGTGTATGCCTCCGGTAAGTGGCTGAGAACGGCGGAAGCCTATTGGCTTTTAGAGTGAAAGTTCGAATGACCCTGACCGACGTGACCCAAGCCTCCCTGATCGTCGCCCTGTCGGTCTTCCTGACGCTCTGTGGAGTCTCACTCCTGTTGATGCTTTTGAAGCGGCGAAAGGGCAAGCGGTGGGGTGAGATGGTGCCCAGCCCGGGACGCTTCATCGCGATCCGTCTCGGCGTCGCCGCCGGCCTGGGCTGCCTGATGTTCGTCCTCGTTTCCGCGGCACTGACGCTGAACCAGCATCGGCCGCCCGACGACGCGGCCCCGGTGATCACAGTCAGCGGGTCAGCCGGCCGGTCCACCGTGGACCTTGATCTCGACAAGTGTGGCGACGCTGCCAACGGGACGATCCAGGTCAGCGGGATCAGGAGCGGATCCTCGACCGTCACCATCGAGTCCGAGCGGGACACCTCCATCCCCGTCCCGCTGAACGAAAAGGGGGCCGGGCGCTTCACCCTCAGCGACCCGAGTCACGATCGAAGCGTGCTCTCCTGTTACATCCAGATGCCGGTCGTCGAAGGCGGTTCCGGCTCGGCGGTTTCGATCACCCTCGGCCAGGGCATGGAAGTCGACGCGTTCGACTCGGTCCCCTCCCCGTCCCACTACATCGACGGCCGCTGGACCTGGGACTGCCCGGCCGGTGAAACCTGCGGTGTCCTGACTACGGCCGGCCTGGCCGTTGAAGAAGGTACCCAGCAGGTCATCGTGCTCGTGCTGGCGGCCGTCTTCGGCGCGATCATCGCGCTTTTGATCGGCGAAGTCCTGATCGAACCGATCCGGCGCCGGCTCGACCAGCTGAAGAAGGACTGACCGCCCGGGCGGCTCAGCCGACCGGGCTGTTGACGCCTTCGGCCGCTTCCCACTCCTGGTAGAGGTCAGCCACCTTCTGCTTCGCCTTGTCGTGACGGCGGGTGTTCTTGGCAGTCTTCTCGGGGGTCGACCACGCGTCAGGATCGGCCAGCCGGTCCTCGAGCCTCGCCAGATCAGCCTCGGCCTTTTCGACCTGCTTCTCGAGGCTGACGACCCGCCGGGCCACCTTCGCGGTCTCCTTGTTCAGTGAACCGCCGCGTCGGGCGTTGTCGCTCTTGACGGCTTTCGCCGGCCTAACCTCGCGCTCGGCTTCGGCCTCCATGTCACGATCGTGCTGGTACTCGGCCCAGCCGACATGGAAGGACTTGAGCTCGCCGTCCTCGCAGACCAGGGTGCGGCCGCCGACGGCTTCGAGCAGGGCCCGGTCATGCGAGATCAGGATGATCGCACCGGGGAATACCGACAATGCGTCTTCCAGCGCCTCCCGGCTTTCGATATCGAGGTGGTTGGTCGGTTCGTCGAGCAACAGCACGTTCGCGCCGGAGGCCACCAGGATCGCCAGCGAGAGCCGGCGCTGCTCCCCGCCGGAAATGTCGGCGAGCGATTTGTTGACGTCGCCCCCGGAAAAGAGGAAGGCGCCGAGCAGGTCACGAACCTTTTGCCCCGTGAGGCCGGTCTCGCGAGCGGCCGCCTCGAGGACCGATCCTTCTCCGGCCGCCGTCTCCGCGTGCTGGGACAGGTAGCCGATCTTCGCGTTGTGGCCGAGGCGCACCGATCCGGCGGCAGGCTGGCGCTCGCCCGCGAGGGTCTCGATCAGAGTGGTCTTGCCGGCCCCGTTGGCCCCGATCAGGACGACGTGCTCGTCACGCTCGATCAGCAGGTTGGCGTCGTCGACGAGAGTCCGGCCCGGCACGTCCAGCCGGCCGTTGACCAGCTTGAGCACGACCCGGCTGGCGCGCTCCGGCTGCGCGAAGCTGAAGGCGAGCCGCCGCTTGTCCTCGGGGTCGAAGGACGCGGCTCCGGCCTTGACCTTGTCGATCTGCTTGACCTTGGACTGGGCCTGCTTGGCCTTGCTCGCCTTGTAACGGAAGCGCTCGACGAACTGCTCCATCCGGGCGATCTCGGCTTCCTGCTTCTCGATCGCCTTGCCGAGGGCGACCTGGCGGGCCGCGTGCTCCTTGCGCCAGGCGTGCCAGGGACCCTTGAAAAAGCGCGACTTGCCCGCCTCGAGCTCGAGGACCGAAGTGCCCACCGACTCGAGGAACCAGCGGTCGTGTGCGACCAGGACGACGGCCGCGTCCAGTTCCTTGAGGTAACCCTCGAGCCACTCCAGGGTCGGGATGTCGAGGTGGTTGGTCGGCTCGTCGAGCAGGAGCAGGTCGGCCCGGGCGGCGAGGGCCCGGGCCAGCGAGGCGCGGGTCAGCTCACCCCCGGAGAAGGTGGAAAGGTCGCGGTCGAATTCCGCGTCATCGAAGCCCAGACCACGCAAGACCACCAGGACCTCGTCCCGCCAGCGATAACCGCCGTGGAGTTCGAGCCTCTGCTGGGCGTGCGAATACGCGGCCATCGTCTCGGCGGAGTGATCCCCCGATGACATCTCTCCCTCGAGCCGTGCGAGCTCGGTCTCGGTCTCGATCGTGTCGGCCCGGCCGGTGAACACGTATCCGGAGAGCGTCAGCCCGGACCCGCGCGGCGGCCGCTGGTCGTGAAGCGCCACCCGGACTCCGCGGCCGATGCTCAGCGAGCCGGAATCGTTCGGCAGCTCGCCGGCCAGCATCCTCAGCAGAGTTGACTTGCCGGAGCCGTTCCGCCCGGAAAGCGTCATGCGGTCGCCCCTCGTCAGTTTGAACGAGACGTCGGAAAACAGCGGTTCTCCGCCGACGTGAATGCCGATGTTGGATGCGGTTGCGACTGCCATGGGAGCAATCTCCAAGTCTGGCAACTCTGCTGACTTGACGTGCACTTGCCCGCCCGGAGCCGAGCGGGTATTAACGTTGTGGCAGGATTGCCGGCTCCGGCAATCTCCACCCGACTCTGGAACAAAAGCAATGAGCAACGGCGACTTCAGGCCCAATCCAGGACGAGCAACACAACCCGGATCCCCGTGGGATGCACAGATTCCGACGTACGAGTCCACCTACGGAGTCTCGCCATACCCTCCGATCGCCGACTACGGCTTCCTCTCCGACGGCGAGGTGTCGGCCCTGGTCGCGCCCAGCGGCAACGTCGAGTGGTTCTGCCTGCCGCGCTTCGACTCGCCCAGCGTTTTCGGGTCGATCCTCGACCGCAGCGCCGGCAACTTCCGGTTCGGCCCGGCCGACATCAACGTGCCGACCCACCGCCGTTACCTTCCGGGCACCATGGTCCTCGAGACGAGCTGGGGCACCGGCGACGGCTGGATCATCGTCCGCGACGTCCTCCTGATCGGACCCTGGCATCACGAGCGCGATCGTTCGGGCACCCACCGGCGGGCCCCGACCGACTACGACGCCGACCACGTGCTGCTGCGCATGGTCCGCTGCGTCCACGGTGAGGTGCAGCTGGTCATGGACTGCAAACCGGTCTTCGACTACGGCCGCAAGCAGGCCAGCTGGGAATACGCCGGCGGCGCCTACCACCAGGGAATCGCCACGGCCCCCGGCTGCGACATCCAGCTACGGCTGACCAGCGACCTCAACCTCGGCTTCGAAGGACCGCGCACCACCGCGCGGACCCTGCTCAAGGAGGGCGACGTTCGTTTCGTGGCCCTCTCCTGGAGTGAGCACGAAGCGCCTCAGGACTACGACGAGGCCTACAACCGCCTCGTCTGGACCGCCCACCACTGGCAGAACTGGCTCGCCCGCGGCACCTTCCCCGACCATCCCTGGCGTAGCTTCCTCGAGCGCTCGGCCCTGACCCTCAAGGGCCTCACCTACTCGCCGACCGGAGCCCTGATCGCCGCCGCGACCACCTCGCTCCCCGAGACGCCCAAGGGCGAGCGCAACTGGGACTACCGCTACTCGTGGGTCCGCGACTCGACCTTCACCCTGTGGGCGCTCTACACGCTCGGCTTCGACTGGGAAGCCAACGACTTCTTCTATTTCATCGCCGACGTCGCCCGGGGCTCGGACGACCTCCAGATCATGTACGGACTGGCCGGCGAGACCAAGCTGACCGAAGAGATCCTGCATCACCTCCACGGATACGAAGGCGCCTCGCCGGTGCGCATCGGCAACGAGGCCTACGACCAGAAGCAGCACGACGTCTGGGGCGCCGTACTCGATTCCTTCTACCTCCACACCAAGTCGCGGGACGGCATGCCGGAGGAGATCTGGCCCATCCTCAAGCAGCAGGTCGACGCCGCCCTCGAGAACTGGGAGGGCAAGGACCGGGGAATGTGGGAGGTCCGGGGCGAGCCCCAGCACTTCACTTCGTCCAAGGTCATGTGCTGGGTCGCGCTCGACCGCGGCACCCGGCTCGCCCGGCTGCGCGAAGACCATGAGCTCGCCGGGGAGTGGCAGCTGGCGGCCGACGCGATTCACGCCGACATCTGTGAGAACGCGCTCGATGACCGTGGTGTCTTCACCCAGCACTACGACACGGACGCCCTCGACGCCTCCTGCCTGCTGCTGCCGCTGCTCAGGTTCCTGCCGGCCGACGACCCCCGGATCCGGGCCACCGTGCTGGCAATCGCCGACGAGCTGACCGACGAAGGCCTGGTCCTCAGGTACCGCACGGACCAGACCGACGATGGGCTCGAAGGCGAAGAGGGCAGCTTCACGATCTGCTCTTTCTGGCTGGTGAGCGCCCTGGTCGAAATCGGAGAGGTCGACCGGGCCCGCCAGCTCTGCGAACGCCTGCTGGGCTACGCCAGCTCACTCCAGCTCTACGCGGAAGAGATCGATCCACGATCGGGACGACACCTCGGAAACTTTCCTCAGGCATTTACCCACCTGGCACTGATCAACGCCGTGATGCACGTGATCCGCTCCGAGCAGGATGTCCCCGAGCAGTAACAGCCCGGCCGCGGTCCACGGCTTGTGAAAATGCCGTGTCATTCCCTTTGAGAACGCAACATTCTTTAAAGGACGGTGTTACTTTAATCACTATGAGAACCCGCCTGCTTTCCACATTTGCCCTGATCACCTTGGCCGTGCTCGGATTCGCCTCGACGGCGACCGCGGCGCAGAAGCCGATTCCGAGTATCAAGACCACCCCGGAATTCCGCCAGCTCAAGGGGTACGTTGCCACGCTCTTCGCCAAGCGCAACGTCCAGACGACCAATGCTAAGAAGGGCGTCTACAAGGCCAACCTGAAGACCAGGCGCACCAAGGCCAACCTGAAGGCCAGCTCTCTGTACAACCGTCGTGTCATCCGCATCAGCAAGCAGGACGACAACAAGCAGCGAAGGGCGATCGGACGGCTCCGTCACACCGGCCGGATCAGGGTAGCCAACCTGAACGCCACCCTGACCTCGCGCCTCAACAGGCTCAACGCGCAGCAGAATGTCGCAGTGGACGGGATCAACCGCGGGTTCGCGGTCCGTATCGACCCGAACACCAGGAAGCGCGGCATCCTCCAGACTCGCCTCCGCAAGACCACGAATCCGGCAAAGCGGGCGAAGATCACCGCCAAGATCACGGCGGTTCAGAACCGGATCAACAAGCTTGTCAACGCCAGGCAGGCCGCCGCGAACGCGGTTGTCGCCAGGTACAACGCCCGGGCGTCCAACGTGAAGGGCATTTTCGCCGGCCGAATCTCGAGCGTCAAGGCATCGATTGCCCGCCAGATCAAGCGGGCCAAGAACGCCTACAAGCGCCTCTACCGCCAGCAGCTCGCGGCGGCCAGGCAGAAGAAGACGGCCGACGTTACGCTGATCACCAGCGTCCGTGACCGTGGTGCCGGCTACATCGAGCAGATGCCGGTCAACTAGAAACAGGCAGCTATTCGAAGCACGGAAAGGGCCCGCCATCGGCGGGCCCTTTCTTTTGCATCGTGCCCCTTGGTCGGGGACTCTGAGGGCTGATAGTGGAGACGGCGGGAATTGAACCCGCGTCCGCAGCCGCGTTTCGAAAAGCGTCTACAGGCTTAGCTGGCGTATTGATCTCATCTTCCGGGCATCACGCCAACAAACGACTCGAAAGACCAGTCCCGATTGAATGTCCCCTTGAGGTCGGAACATCCCTCGCAGGTAAGCCCGTTTCTGAAGCCAGCTACCCACCCCACGGGCCGAGGGTGGACCGACTCTCATTACCTAGAAGTTATCTAGGCAGCGAGGGCGAACTCATGGTCCGCACGTATTGGTTTTTTGCCGATTTTTTACGAGGCCATCGACATCCTCGACCTGCAACCTTTCGCACGGATGACCGCGTCGAAGCCTGTCGTCCCCTTGAATGCTGCCCATCAAGTGTACGCCTGCGAACCGGCCGGGTCAATTCGGGGACCGCCGAGCGGTAGCGTTCGTCCTCAACCTCCCGGAATGGAGCCGCATGAGCGACGAGGAGTACGAGACCGAATATGACGTGATCGTGATCGGCGCCGGCCCTTCCGGCGAAGTCGCTGCCGGGCGCCTGGCTGACGGTGGGTTGCGGGTCGCCCTGGTCGAGAAGCACCTGGTCGCCGGCGAGTGCTCCTACTACTCTTGCATGCCCTCGAAGGCCCTTCTGCGGCCCGGAGAGCTGCTCGAAGAGGCGCGCCGGGTACCGGGCGTCAAAGAGGCCGTCACCGGCGCCATCGGCGTCGGGCCGGCTCTGGCACGGCGTGACGAAGTCATCCATGACCTCGACGACTCGGCCCAGCTGCCGTGGCTCGATGAAAGGGGCATCGACCTGATCCGCGGTGAAGGCGGGCTCGAAGGCGAGAAAACCGTCCGGGTCCGGGACCAGACCTACACCGCGAGCAAAGCGGTGGTCATCTCGACCGGCACTGGCGCCGCGATCCCGCCGATCGAAGGGATCGATGACGTCGGGATCTGGAACAACCGTGACGCGACCACGGCCAAGGCGGCACCGAAGTCCATGATCGTGCTCGGCGGCGGCCCGGTCGGCAGCGAGCTCTCACAGGCGTGGGCGAGCTTCGGCACCGAAGTGACGCTGGTCGAGCCCGAAGCACGGCTGCTGATTCGCGAGGAAGCCTTTGCCGGAGAGCAGGTGGCGGCGTCACTCCAGAAGACCTACGGGGTGAAGGTCATCCTCGGTGCCCTGGCGCAGCGGGTGTCCCAGACCGGTGACGTGATCACGGTCGAACTCAGCGACGGCCAGTCGCTCGAAGCCGAAGTCCTCCTCCTGGCCACGGGCCGCAAACCGATGCTGGACGGGCTGGGACTCGAATCGATCGGGATCGACGGCGGCGGGTACGTCCAGGTTGCCGAGAACATGTCGGTCGAAGGCCACGACTGGCTCTACGCGATCGGCGACATCAACGGCCGGGTCCTGCTCACCCACATGGGCAAGTATCAGGCCTGGATTGCCAGCGAGTGCATCCTCGGTCGCCCGGTGGCCGAGATCGCCGAGCCCTATGGATCGCCGCGGGTCACTTTCACCGACCCCCAGGTTGCGGCGGTCGGCATCACCGAGTCCGATGCCCGGACCGCCGGACTCGAGTTCGACATCGTCGAGGTGCCGACCGGAGCGGTCGCGGGCGCTTCCTTCTACGGCAAGGACGTCGACGGCACCTGTCGATTGATCATCGACAAGACGGACGAGACGATCATCGGCGCCACCTTCACCGGATTCGAGACGGCCGAAATGATCCATGCGGCGACGATCGCAATGGTCGGAGAGGTGCCGATGGGCCGCCTGCGCCACGCGGTGCCGTCGTTCCCCACCCGGAGCGAGATCTGGCTGCGACTCGCCGAGGCGTACGAAAGCAGCCGGGGCTAAGCTTTTCAGTATGCGCATCCTCGCCTTCAGTGACCTGCACCGGGACCTCGACCAGGCGGCCCGCCTGGCCGAAATGTCCGCCGACGCCGACGTCGTGGTCGGGGCCGGCGACTTCGCCTCGATCCACGTAGGGCTCGGCGAGACGATCGACGCCCTGGCCGGCATCACGACACCGACCGTCCTCGTGCCCGGGAACAACGAGCGGCTCGACGATCTGCGCGAGGCGGCGACGGGCTGGGACGCGGCGACCGTGCTCCACGGCGAATCGGCCGAAATCGATGGTCAGACCTTCTTCGGACTCGGAGCCGGCATCCCCACCACTCCCTGGTCCTGGAGCTACGACCTCGACGAAGAGGGCGCCGCAACCGCCCTGGCCGGGCTCACGTCCGACGCTTTCCTCGTCCTTCATTCACCGCCGAAGAACCATTGCGACTCCGCCGGCGACCTTCACCTGGGCAGCACCGCGATCAATGAAGCGATCGAACGGGTCCAGCCGAAGATCGCGGTTTGCGGCCACATCCACGAGTCGTGGGGACAGCGTTCGAACATCGGCGACACCGAGGTCATCAACCTCGGGCCGAGCGGTACCTACTTCGACCTCTAAACGGTAATTCTGCCTCTGAGCGATTCGATGAGCTCAGCGGGGAAGCCGGGAACCTTTTCCAGGTCCTCGACCGAACGGTAACCGCCGAAGCGCTCGCGGTAAGCCAGTATCCGCGTCGCCTGGGTGACCGAGAGATCGGCGTCGCGCAGCTCTTCGAAAGTCGCGCTGTTCAGGTTGAGCGACCCGGAACTGCCAGTGCCACCGGGCAGGCCACCGCCGAACAGCGGTGACTTGACTGGCTGGGCTGCCTGGACGGGCGGAGCGGGCGGCGGCGGAGCGGGCTCGGCCCGCGGCGGCTCCGGCACCGGAGCGGCGGGCGGCTGCCAGGGCTGGGCCGGCGGCGGCTTTACGGATGGCTGTACGGGCGGCGGGCTTGCGAGGCCCTCAGTCGGGGCGCGGCCACCGGTCTCTTCGAGGGCGGCGGAGGCCACGCGCTCGGCGGACTTCGCGCGGTCCTCGGCTTCACGCGCACGCTCCTCGGCGCGGTCGATGCCGGACATGACTTCATCCATCCGGCGCTCCCGCGCGGACTCATCCAGCTTGAGCTGGGCGAGTCGCTCGGCAAAGGCGGCACGCTTCTCGGCGTCGGCGGCACGCTGTTCGATCCGCTGCAACCGCTCCTCGGCGTCGGCCAGGGTGCGATCACGGAGGTCACTGCTCGCCTGAAGCCGCTCTTCAACGCCGACGAGTCCCGAAGGCGTCGGCGGTACCGAGTCGGCTTCCTCGATTTCCCGCTGAATGGATTCGGCCTCTTCAATGTCCCTTTCGATCGAAGCTACTTCGGGCACGATTGGGGCCACTGGCGCGGCCGGCGCCGGACCACGGCCCTGTTCGGCCCTGATTTCGGCAACCTTGGCCCGCAACCTCTGTTCAGCGTCGCGCTCGTCCGCAGCGACCGGTGCCTCCTGGGCAGCCTCCTGCGAGGCAACCGCCGCGCCGGCGGCGGCGCCGCCGGCAAACGCGGCGGCGGCTTCTCCGACCCGCGCGTCGAGGCCGGGGGCTTCGACCGGAGGCTCGGGCATATTTTCAGGAAGTTCATTCACTCGTGTGGGCTGATCAGGCTGGACGGCGGGAGGAGCCTGAGCCGGTGCCGGAGCAGCCTGTGATGCCGCAGCCGGCGTATAGATGGTGTCCGGTTCAGAGGCCGGGGTGACGATGCCGGCGGCCGGAGCGGTCTGGCTCGGAGCCACCGGGGCCGGGACGGCGCCGGTCGGCGCGGGGGTGGCCGGGACGGGCGGAGCTATCGCCCCGCCGGACCGGGCCACGGCGTTGGCGGCAGGGGCACGGGCCGCCTGCTTTTCAGCTTCGACCGGATCGGGCGCGTAGCCCTGGGTCTGGGTCAATGCCGGATTCTGGTCGGCGGGAAGCCTGGCGCTGAGCGGCAGCGGGGTGTTCGGGTCAGCCAGCCGGCGGCCCTCCATGTGCGCCTTCCGGCGCAGCCGTTCCTCTTCGCGCGACCGCTGCATCGAGGACCGCTTGCGGCGACGAAGCTCGGAAGCCGAAGGGACCGAAGCCGGGGTGCCCCGGTCGCCCGGAACGGCGGAGCCGGCGGCGGCCCTTGACCGGCTACGGCCGCGCATGATGAAGATTCCGGCCAGGATCGCCGCGAGGACGACGATGCCGATGATGAAGAACGGGGCGTGGTCGGTGACGAAGTCCGACGCCTTCTCGAAGACGCTCTTGTCGTCGCTGCTGCCGGTCGGGTCGGTGGTCGTCTCTGACTGGAGCGCTGCGATCTGCTCGGGCGTGAGCCCGGTGACCGGAGCTTCGGTGGTCGAGGGGTCAGCCGGCGGGGCGGTTGCCGTCGTGTCGGTGGCGGTGGCCTCGTCGGTCGGCGCGGCGGCCGCGAACGGAGCACCGGCGCACACGAACAGGGCGGCCAGACAGAGGAATGTGCTGAAGGCGGTGCTGATTCTTTTCGTCATTCGTTTCGATCCTTGCACGGTAGGTCTAAAGCCATGTGAACGATTTCAACAGTGGTGAGCATCTTGCCACCAAGGCTCGCGAATCAGGAACGATACCGCCCCTTGAATTCCCGCTCAACGTCGCGCTGGACATCGCGGTCGGCGATCTCCCGGCGGCGGTCCTTTCCTTCCTTGCCTTTGGCCAGCGCCAGCTCGACTTTCGCCTTCGGGCCCTTGAAGTAGATGCGTGAGGGAATCAGGGTCAGGCCCTTCTGCTGGGAGGTGCCGATCAGCCGCTCGATCTCACCCCGGTGGAGCAGCAGCTTTCGCGGGCGCTCGGGTTCGTGGTTGTTGATGGTCGCCGGCGCATAATGGGGAATGTGGAGGTTCCGCAGCCAGACCTCGCCGTCTTCGATCACCGCGTAGGCGTCGCCCATCTGGGCGTTGCCTTCGCGCAGGGCCTTCACCTCGGTTCCGAGCAGCACGATGCCCGCCTCGGTCTTCTCGATCAGCTCGAACTTCTGCCGGGCCCGGCGGTTGGTGGCGACGTCGCCAGAGGCCGGCGCCCGCTTTTTCTTGACCTTCTTGCTCATGGACCGACCAATCTAACTGGCTATGCGTCTTTTATCCCTCGGCAGGTTCAAGATCGACCCGGCCGCGAGGCTTGTCGATCCGCTCAACCGTGATGTCCACCTGGTCGCCGAAACGAACCGCCCGGCCGGTCTTCGATCCGACCAGAGCCGTTTCTTCCTGGTTCAAGTCGAAATACTCACCGCGGATCTTCCTCACCGGCACGAAACCTTCGTAGACGTCGCCCAGCTTGCCGCCGAAGTTGACGAAGGCGCCGGCCCGGATCACGCCGGAGACCTCACCCGCGAATTCGGTCTTGAAGCCGCCTTCGAACAGCTCCTTCTCGAGCAGGAAGGCGGCACATACGTCATCGGCGTCACGTTCCAGCCGGGTCGACGCCCGTTCCCGGTCGGAACAATGGATGGCGGCCTCGGCCACTGAGCCCGGGACCGGCCGCTCCTCCCCCGCGCCCAGCTCCGCCAGCAGGCCGCGGTGGACGACCAGGTCCGGGTACCGCCGGATCGGCGAGGTGAAATGCGCGTAGGCGGTACTGCCGAGGCCGGCGTGCCCGAGGTTCTTCTCCGAGTAGCGCGCGGGCTTCAGCGAACGCAGGATCAGAGAGCCGTACGGGATCTTGCCGTAACCCCGCCGGTCCGCTTCCCGGGCCACCGAACGGGAGGCCTCGACCGCGATCTCGCCGGCCTGGGTCGGCCCCATGCCGTCAGGGATAGGCGGCGCCGGCAGGTCGAGGGAAGCGAGCTGCTCGACCAGGTGCTCGATCCGCTCCGGGTCAGGCTGTTCGTGAACCCGGTAGAGCGTCGGTGTGTGGCGCTGCTCCAGCATCTGCGCGACCTGCTCGTTGGTCAGGACCATCAACTGCTCGATCAGGCGGTGGGCCTCGGTCTGCTGCTCGGCGACGGCCGAGATGACGTTGCCCTGGTCGTCGAACTGGAACGACGGCTCGGCCGAGGTCACGGTGAGCGCCCCGCCGGCCCGCCGGTCGGCGAGGATCGCCGCGATGGACCGCGTCAGATCGATCTGCCGGGCAACATTCTCCGGTGCTCGCTCACGTCCGGCGAAGATCCGGTCGAGCTGCTCGTAGTCGAGACGGGCGTCCGACCTGATCCGGCTGCGGTAGAAGCTGCAGGACTCCACTGCGCCCGTGGCCGAGATCAGGATCTCCGTGGTCACGGCGCAACGTTCGTCGCCGGGCGAGAGAGAGCAGACGCCGGCACTCAGGGACTTGGGCAGCATCGGCTCGACCGAAGTCGGCACGTAAGTGCTGTTGGCCCGCTCGTAAGCGGCGTCGTCGAGCAGCGTGCCCGGCCGGACGAAGGCGGCGACGTCGGCGATGTGGATCCAGAGCCGGACTCCGTCGCCTTCGCGCTCCGCCGAAACCGCGTCGTCGAAGTCCCGGGCCGTGGCCGGGTCGACCGTGAAGGTCTGCATGCCGGTGAGGTCACGGCGGCCGCCCGGAGGATCGATCGGGTGGCTGGCCGCGTACTCGGCTTCGGCCTCGACCTTCTTCGAGAATCCGCGGCGGCCGAGGCGCTCGGAAGCCAGCGCCTCGCAGACGTCACGGGCGTTGTCGATCCGGCCGAGGTCCTTGACGAAGCGGGCCCGGCCCCCACCGATCTCGGCCAGGATGATCTGCCCCGGCTGGTACCTGACCTTCCGGTCGAGCGAAACCTGTTCGCCGGGCTCGAAGATCGGCCGGGCGACCGTGAACTTGCCGCGCTTCTCCAGCAGGACGACCTGAAAGGTGCCGGCGGGCCGGGCCACTACGACTCGTCGTCGGCGGCGGCGATCTCGTCTCCGAGCACTTCGTAAGCCTTGTTGAGCTGGGTGTCGTGCTTGGCGTCGAGGTTGAGCGGAGCCTTGACGTCTGGCTTCAGGCCCTTGCCGGCCAGCGAGACGCCGTTGGCCGTGAAGAACTCGCCGACGGTCAGGTCGAGGGCCCCGCCGTTGTCGAGGTTGATCACCTGCTGGAAGACACCCTTGCCGAAGGTTCTGGTTCCCACCACCGGTGCTTCCACATCCGTCTGAAGCGCCGCCGCGAGGATCTCCGCGGCCGAAGCGGTGTCACGGTTGACCAGCACGGTCAGCGGGAAGTCGCCGATGTCGCCGCCGATCGCCCGGTAGACCTCGGTCGGTTCGGTCCGTGACTCGGTCTTGACCACGACGTCATTCTTGGGAATGAAGATGCTCGAGGTGAGCACGGCTTCCGGCAGCAGGCCGCCGCCGTTGGCCCGCAGGTCGAGGACGATGCCTTCCGCCCCGTTCTCGCGGGCCTTGTCGACCGCGCGGCGCAGGTTGACGCTGGCGCCGTCGCTGAAGGTGGTGAGCCGGACGTAGCCGAGCTTGCGCCCGTCGACGGTCTTGACCTTGTTCGAGGTGATCGGCACCCGGATCTCCTCGCGGGTCAGGGTGAAGTCCTTCGACTTGCCCTTGCCTTCCTTACGCACGCCCAGCGTAACTTCCGTGCCTCCCGGCCCCTTGATCTGGGCCACTGCCAGATCGGCACTCGTGCCGCGGATCGACTTGCCATCGACGGTGACGATGACGTCGCCCGGCTCGAAACCGGCCTCGGCCGCGGGTGATTTCTTGAAGACGAAACCGACGCGCAGGCCCTTCTTGGCGACCCCGCCGACCGTCATGCCGACCCCGCTGAACGAGCCTTCGATCGACTCGGTGAACTCGGACAGCTCATCCGCGTTGAAATAGTGCGAGAAGCGGTCCTTGTACTGCTTCTTCAAGCGGTCGACCATGCCGCGGATCGATGAGTCCTGGACCTGTTCCGCGTCAGTCTTCCGCCAGTACTTCTCCGCGATGACCCCGGCGGCCTCGTCGCTCGCCGACTGGTCCGTGACCAGTTCGGATTCGACGAAGATGTCGCTGAACGGACCCGGCAGGTTCTCGGGGTGACCCCCGATCCACATTCCCGTGATCAGCCCGACGACGACCGAGAACAGCGCTAAAAACGCGATCCTCAAACTTATCCGCTTTCGCTCAGACCTTGAGGAAGCGGCGCAGCGTCAGACCGGAACCGATGGCCGAGACCAGCACGGCAGCCCCGAACAGGCAGAGCATCAGCACCACGAAGGACATCGATTCCTGCGACTGCAGGAACGGCAAGCTCTCTGAGAGCGGATCCACCACTGTGATCTTGCCTATCCACAGGACAAGTATCGCAATCGCACCGCCGAGCATGCCGACGACGACGCCTTCGATCATGAACGGCCAGCGGATGAACCAGCGCGTGGCGCCGACCAGTCGCATGACCTCGATCTCCCGTCGCCGGGTATAGATCGAGAGCCGAATCGTATTTCCGATCAGCAGCAGCGAGGCGCCGATCAGCAGAGCGGTGATCACGGTCAGCACGAGTTTGAGCGCACCGGTGACCTCTTCGATCTTCTGGGCGTCGGCCTGGCGGTCGTCCACCTTCTGGACGATCGGTGAGATGAAGGTCGGCTGCCCGCTCTTGCCCGGAGGCTGGAGCGAAGCCCGGATCGTGTCGAGATTGGCGGCGTCGTCAGGCTTGACGATGAAGTTTGCGGGGAACGGGTTGCCTTTGATCTCCTGGAGGACGTCGCGGTTCCCCTGGTCGAAGTCGCTCTTGAACTCGGCCAGAGCGTCGTCCTTGGTGAGGAGTTCGACGCTGCTCACGTGCGGCAGGGCCTCGACTTCACTCTGAAGAGAAGCCGTCTCCCCCGCGGTCGCGTCGTCGAAGAGGTAGAGCCGCAGCTGCAGGTCGTCACGCACGTCGGCGCTCTTGCTCTGCGTCGTCTGGAAGATCGGGATCAGGACGCCGATCAGGATGGCGGTCAGGACCGTCGTGACGATCGCGGCCGTGGTCGGAGCCATGTTCTTGCGGATGGCGCGAATCGCTTCGCCGGTGAAAAACCAAAGCTTGCCCATCAGTGGACTCCGTTCGAGTGGCCTTCGACGCCGACACCCATCTCGCCGCGCACCCGCACGCCGAATTCGGTGGTCGACTCTTCCGTGTATCCGCCGGCGATCTCGTCGCGGATGACCCGGCCTTCATAAAGTTCGACCACGCGGCGGCGCATGCGGTCGACCATCTCGCGGTCGTGGGTCACGACCACCACGGTGGTTCCGGTCTTGTTGATCCGGTAGAGCAGCTGCATGATGCCGACCGAGGTGACCGGATCCAGGTTTCCGCTGGGCTCGTCGGCCAGCAGCAAGGGCGGATGGTTGACGAAAGCGCGGGCTACGGAGACACGCTGCTGCTCGCCACCGGAGAGTTCGTCCGGGTAATTGTGGAGCTTGGTCGAAAGGCCGACCAGGCGCAGCGTCTCGGGGACCTTCTGGCGGATCTCGGCGCGCGAGGCGCCGATCACCTGCAGGGCGTAGGCGACGTTGTCGTAGACGGTGCGGCTCGGCAGCAGCTTGAAGTCCTGGAAGACGGTCCCGATGTTCCGGCGGAGCTGCGGAATCTTCTTGTCCGAGAGCTGGCCGATGTCTCGGCCGGCGATCGAGACCGTGCCGTCGGTCGGCTCGAGCTCGCGGATCAGGAGTTTGATCAGGGTCGACTTGCCGCAACCCGTCGGGCCCACGAGAAAGACGAAGTCGCCGCGGTTGACCGCAAGCGAGACCCGGTCGACGGCCAGATGGCCGCCGCCGTAGACCTTGCTGACGTCGCGCATCTCGATGATCGGCGCGCCGCCCTTGCGGGGTCGGTCGGATTGCTGGCGGGCACGAGCTTCTTCAAGCTCTACCGCGGCCAATTGCTTTTTGTTCTTCTTTCCGAAAGCCATCTGGTCTGCCCTATTCCGGAGCGGGGAATCGATTCCTTCCACTGGAAGACATCAATCACCCAGCCCGCGCGCTCTGACCCCAATGAAGGGATTATGTGAAGAAAGTATTAACGTTTGCTAGTAAATCGTACCCGCTACCCTCTATGAATGCCCGGTGAAGCCCGAACGGCAGGAATTCATGCGTTTGTGCTCGCCGGGGTCACGGTCGTCTGCCTCTGCCTCTGTCTGCTCTCCCCGCCCGAACGGGCCGGGGCGGCACAGATCAGCATCGTCAACGGGAAGGCAACGAAGATCGGTGACTGGCCCTGGCAGGTCGCCCTGACCGAGGCCCGGAGAACAGCGCCGTTCTCAAAGCCCCGGGCCCGTTTCTTCTGCGGTGGCTCCCTGATCGCACCCGATCTGGTCCTGACAGCCGGCCACTGCGTGGCCGACCTGAACAAACGGCAGGTCCGGGATATCGAAATCATCAGCGGACGGACACGACTGAACAACGAGGCGACCGGGCAGGTGGCCGCCGTGCGCAAACTGATGATGCCCGTGAACAGCCGCGGCTATCGCCGTTACCGCCAGCGGTTCGGTGTCGCCAACTGGGACTTCGGGCTCCTCGAGCTTTCGAAATCGCTCGACGCGGGGACGATCAAGCTCGCCGGTGAGGACGAAACCGGGATCTGGAGCCCGGGCCGGGTCGTGAAGACGACGGGCTGGGGTGTCACCGGCAGCGGACGCAGAAAGGCGAGCTCGGTGCTGCGGGTCGCGTCGCAAGTCATGCTCGACGACAACGTCTGCCGCCGGCTCAACGGCAACCTCTTCAATCACCTGACGATGAACTGCATGGGCGGTGCGCTGGCCAACACCTCGACCTGTTTCGGTGACAGCGGCGGACCCCTGGTGGCGCCGATCGTGGGCGGATACCGGCTGATGGGCGCGACCAGCTTCGGTGACGCCGAGTGCCGCCCGGTGCTGCCCTCGATCGACACGAGGATCGCCGGCAATCCGATGCGTGACTGGATCAGGAAGGTCGCGCTACGGGTGACCGGAATCGACGTCGTCGGATCGGGAGGGGTCGCGCCGCCCGAGAAAACCTGGTGCAAGGTGCCCAGCCTCAAAGGACTCACCGTCGCCGAGGCCCGCACTGCTCTCGAATCCAGCGGCTGCCGCCTGGGCTCGGTGCGTCGCGACTTCTTCTCGCCCGGTCGTTGGGGCCGTGTCACCGGGGCCTCGCTGGTCGCCGGCTGGCTGACCCCGCTCGGTCACCTGGTACGAATCTTCGTTGCCCGGTAGTACGCAAGAATGCGGGCGATGACCAGAAAGAGCCTGCTCCTCACGACGATCGCCTCCGCCCTGCTCCTCACCGGCATGGCCGCCGGATGCGGCGGTTACGACGATCCGTCGCCCGCCACCGGGACCACGGCCTCCGACTCGGCCCCCGCCAAGTCAGCGGACGCAGGGGACAACGACGGCAGCAACAAGGGCAACGGCCCCGCGAGCGCGAACGACGAAAGCAAGGACGCCCCCGACAACGCGATCTCCGACCGTCCCGGCGGCCCGAACGATCAGGGGGACGGTGGCAAGAACGAGAAGAAGACCGGCGAGGGAAGCGTCAGCGGTGATATCGATGCGGCGCCGGTCAATCCTGTGTCGCCGTAGTGACCAGGGTCACGGCCAGCATCACGAATCCAATGGCGAGTGCCGCCATCACCAGCGCCACACCCACGTAGAGGACGGCACCGCCGCTGGAGATGAAGGTCATGGCCGAGCCGATGCCGGCGATCGCCAGCACGATCACCACTTTGCGGCGGCCCGGAGGGAGCAGGGTGCTCATCGCGCCCTTCGTGACACCTTCACCGCCCGCCCAGCCGCCACCCGGGTCGAAGCGCCCGCCCAGCACCAGCCCGTAGAGCAGCGCCAGGGACGGGATCAGGATCATCAGACCGACCGCAATCGAGACCAGCAGGCCGATCAACACGTTGTCGGCCGCGGCCGCGGCATCGATCGAGAGACCGGGAAGGATGTCGGGTGACTGGGCGAAACCCCAGCCGGCGACCACCGCGACGACCGCCCCCGCGGCGCAGAATCTCGCCAGTTCGTAACTGCGGCGCCAGAGCAATCCGATCGTGAGGATCCCGAGGACCGCGGAGACGATCACGGCCACGAGCCCGTCGCCGGAATCAAGGCCGTCGTAAATCATCGCGGCGTCGTTGTGGAGCACCAGCAACCCGGCCGCAGCGATCACCCCGGCAATAACGCCACTGAGCAGGCCACGCTTGCGGAACGCCTCCGAGAGATCGTCCAACCCGTTTCGTTTTGCGTCCGCGGCCAGATAGATCGCTGCCAGATACGCGCAGACGGTCACGGCGACGAGGCCGATCATGATCGAGGTCGGATTGAGCCAGCTCGAGAACAGGTCACCCTGCGCGTTGCCGACCGGCACCCGGCCCGAGACGATCGCCCCGATCACCGTCCCGAGGGCAAACGGCGCGATGAATGAAGAGACCGCGGAGAGCACGACGACCCAGCGCTGCTCGGCGACGCCACCGACCACATAACTCACCGCCCGCATGATGATGCCGAGGCAGGCCAGCAGGAGCGGGATCCAGAGCGTCGAGAAGATCGAGCCGAAGACTTCGGGATAGGCGGTCCAGCAGACGACCAGGACGAAGATCAGCCAGACGTGATTGGCCTCCCAGACCGGCGCCATCGAGCGGTGGGTGTGCTCGCGGATTTCCCGGTTGAGTTTGCCCCTGGCGGTGAACGACCAGAAGGCCGAACCGAAATCGGCGCCGCCCAGCACGATGTAGGCGGCGATGCCGAGCAGCATCAGGGATACAGGCACGTCAGCGAGAGACATCGTCACCTCCTTGCGTAGCGGCCGACGCGTTGTCGGCCGGTGGTGGTCCCGTTTCCAGGGCTGCGATTTCGTCGTCGAAAGGTGTTCGGGCGATCTTCCGGACCACCCAGAAGGTCGCGGCGGCCAGCACCACGTACACCGCGACCAGGGCGCCGTAGCCGAAGACGATGCCTTCGGCCCCGGTCACCGCCTCTTCGGTCTTCATCACGCCGTATACGACCCAGGGCTGTCGCCCGACTTCGGTCGTCACCCAGCCGGCGATCAACGCGGCCACGGCGCCCGGCCCGGCCAGTACGACCGCGCGATAGAACCACTTTGTCCTCGGAAGACGTTTCTTGCGGAACCAGACGAACAGAAACCAGGCGGCCAGCGCAGCGAGGCCGGTACCGATGCCGACCATCGTCTGGAAGGCGATCCGGACCACGTTGATCGGTGGCCGGTCTTCCTCCGGCACCGTGTCGAGGCCCTGGACCGTGGCGTTCGGGTCGTGGTACGCCAGCAGCGAAAGCAGCTTGGGGATCTCGATCCCGTATTTGATGGTGCCATCAGGCTCGTACCACCCGAGGATCGTCTCCGGCGCGCCTTCGGTCGTCTTGTAAAGGCCTTCGAAGGAGGCGAGCTTGATCGGCTGGTCGTCGGCGACGGTGCGCGCCGCCCAGTCACCGATCAACAGCTGGGTCGGGGCGGCAAGGCAGGCGATCGCCAATGGCACGACCAGCGCGGTCCGGAAGTAGGCCCCCCGGCGGCCCTTGAGCCAGGCGTAGGAATAGACGGCGGCAAGCAGGAATCCGACCACGATGAACCCCGCCAGGTACATGTGGATCAGCTGTGGCCAGAGGTGCCCGTTGGCAAACAGCGCGGTCCACGGTTCGACGTTCACGACCTCGCCCTTGACAACGTCGAACCCGGAAGGATCGTTCATCCAGGCGTTCACCGCGATAACCATCCAGGAACCGGTGAACCCCGTGACCATCACCGGGATTCCCGCCAGCATGTGGCGTTTCGGGGACATCCGGTCCCAGCCGTAGACGTAGATACCGATGAAGATCGCTTCGATGAAGAAGGAGAAACCTTCCAGCCCGAAGGCCAGCCCGAACACATCACCGAAGGTCGACATGAAGCCCGGCCAGAGGATTCCGAGCTCGAAACTAAGCAGGGTTCCGGTGACCACCCCTGCCGCGAAAAGGGTGATCATGACCTTTGACCACCGCTTGGCGATCGCCGTGTAGTGGGCCTCCCCGGTCCGCTGGCCGAGCCACTCCATGAAGACCACCATGGCCGGGAAGGCGATGCCGAAGCAGACCAGCGGGATGTGAACCGCGAACGACAGCGCCTGCATCTGACGGGCTTCGAACAGGTAGTCCTGATCAACTGCCGGGAATGCCGATGACGCTGCGGCGATTAGGTGAAACACAATTCAACCTTACTCAGCCGCGCAGCGGCCGGGAGGGCAACCATCCCGTACTTAACCGATGGAAACCATGCGCTCGATCGGGAGGCGGGCCTTCGCGGCGATCGCTTCGTCGACCTTGACCTCGCCGGTGAGGTCGCGCAGCGAATCGCGCAGCTTCGGCAGCGTGATCATCTTCATGTACTTGCAGTAGGCCATGCGGTTGGCTTCGATCAGGTTGGCCCGGGGCGCGGCCTGCTGCATCGGATAGAGCATGCCGTTCTCGGTGGCGACGATGAAGCTGCCGTCCGGGTTGTCCTTGACGTACTCGATCATGCCCGAGGTGGAGAGCATGTGGACGCCTTCGGGATCAATGTCACCGGAAGCGACGTATTCCATGGCCTGAGTGGAGCAGCCGCATTCGGGGTGGATCAGGAATTCGGCTTCGGGGTTCTCGGCACGGGTGCGCGTGATGTCCTCGGGCCGGATTCCGGCGTGGACATGGCACTCGCCGTCCCAGACGTGGAACCGGCTGCGGCGGTCGGGGTCCTCGGTCAGGCCGGTTTCCCGTTCGACGAAGGCGCCGAGCCACATGTCGGGCCCGAACAGGATCTCGGTCTCCGGCCCGTGCTCGGCCCAGATGTGCTCGACCACTTTCACCGCGTTCGAAGACGTGCAGCAGTAGTCGGTCTCGGCTTTGACCTCGGCCGAAGTGTTGACGTACATGACGACGATCGCCCCGGGGAACTTCGCTTTCCACTCGCGCAGCTGGTCAGCGTTGATTGAATCGGCCAGGGAACACCCGGCATCGAGGTCGGGGATCAGCACCTTCTTCTCCGGTGAGAGGATCGAGGCGGTCTCGGCCATGAAGTGCACTCCGCAGAACTCAACGATCTCGGCCTCGGCCGCGGCGGCCTGGCGCGAGAGGCCGAGCGAGTCACCGACGTAGTCGGCGACGTCCTGGATCTCCGGCAGCTCGTAGTTGTGGGCGAGTATGACCGCGTTCCGGACCTTGGCGAGCTCGCGGATCTCCGCGCTCAGCTCGGTGATCAAAGCGGAATCGAGCGGTGCCGGCAGGCCCGGCTGGATAACTGGGAGTTCGGTCGCCATGAACCGATTCTACGACAGTGGGTTCAGCAGCAGGGAGACATCCAGGCTGGGAGCGGAATGCGTCAAGGCACCGATCGAGATGAAGTCGACACCGGTCGCCGCGACGTCGGCGACGTTGGCGAGAGTGATGCCGCCCGAGGCCTCCAGCTTGGTGTCAGGCCTCTCGTCATTCCTCGCCGCTACGGCAGCGGCGAGCTGGTCAGTATCCATGTTGTCGAGCAGGATCTGATCGGCTTCGGCCCGTAGCGCTGCGGCGACCTCGTCGAGCGTCTCGGCTTCAACTTCGATCTTGAGATCGGGCGACGCCCGGCGGGTCGCGTCCACCGCCGCCTCCACCCCGCCGGCCATGGCGATGTGGTTTTCCTTGATCAGCACCGCGTCGAAAAGGCCGAACCGGTGGTTCAGTCCGCCACCCCACGAAACGGCCCGCTTCTCGAGCAGGCGCATCCCCGGCGTCGTCTTGCGGGTGTCGAGGATCTTGGCGCGGGTCCCAGCCACGGCGTCCACGAACTGCGCGGTGAGTGTGGAGATTCCGGAGAGGTGACCGAGGAAGTTGAGGGCGACACGCTCACCGGCGAGCAGGGCCCGGGCCGGCCCCTGCACCAGGGCCACATCGCGCGGCACCGAGTCGTGCCAGTGCCCTTCGATCACCGTGCGGTCCATCTCGGCGGCGCCGGTCCGGCGAAAGACTTCCTCGACGATGTCGAGCCCGCAGATCACACCCGGTTCCTTCTGGACGATGTGGGCCTGGGCCTGGAGCTCCGCCGGGACGGTTGCCTCGGCGGTGACGTCACCGGAGCCGAGGTCCTCATCCAGCGCCCTGTCGATCAGCTCGACAGTGCCGTCGGGCAAAGTGGTCATACGTCAACCTTATGATGAACGGATGACGGACAGCTTCAGCCACACGGCCTTTGACACCGAGCTCGGACCGGTCGCGCTCGCGGCCACCGACGCAGGCGTCGTTCGTGTCTCGCTGCCCGGTTCCGACCCGGACGAGCTGGTCGAAGAGGTCATCAGCCGGACCCGGCTGGAGCCGGTCGAAGGTGGCGAGAAAGTCAACGGGGCGGTCGATCAGATCGAGGATTTCCTGGCCGGGCGCCGCACCGGGTTCGAACTGGAACTTGATTGGCGCTTGGTCACCGGTTTCAACCGCCAGGTCCTGCAGGCCACGGCGACGATCCCCTACGGCGAAACGCGCAGCTATGGAGAGGTGGCCGAAATGGCCGGCAGCCCCGGAGCGCAGCGGGCGGCCGGTGCGGCGCTGTCGGTCAACCCGATCGCGATCATCGTGCCCTGCCACAGGGTGATCAGGAGCGACGGAAGCCTCGGGGGGTTTGGTGGTGGCAAGAGCGGGCAGCGATTGAAGCAGCGACTGCTGGACCTGGAAAACCCCCAGGGCACACTCGGGTCCTGATTCGGTCTTACCCCGGGCGCGGTCCGGGTACCCCTGACCAGGATGCGTTCTGCCGTGGGGTGTGGTGCGGGCATCCCTGTCCAGGATGCCCTGGTAGCGATGGGGACTTCAGGCGAGGCGCCGCTGCGCTTGGGTAATACACAACCGGAGGCACCTGGACAGGGACACCCGCACCACACCCAGGGCCGAAGTGACCGGGAAAAGGGCCACCATGCGGCCTCGATCCGGGTCGCTTCTCAAAGGTCGGCCGGGTACCGCAGCTACTTGGACTTCCGTTTCGCCGTTTAGGCCGTACCGGGGTAGCCCGGTAAAGACATGGTCAGCTACTCGAGACATCGAAGTTGGGTCCTGGGTGAAGCCGTTCTGTGCCGCTTTGTAGGCCTATATGCACTAAACGCGGCAAAGAACAGCGGGAATTGGCCTGACGCCACCCCCTCTCTCCTCTATCAACGCTTTGCATTAGGCACCGAATTTGCCTTCGGGCAAATCCGGTGTTTGCCGCAGTGGGGGGTCGTAACGACATCGCAGTGGTCAGCCTTAGCGGCTCAGACCACAGTGCGGTTCAGGTACTCGCGGATGAACCCGTCGATATCGCCGTCGAGGACCTTCTGGGTATCTCCGACTTCGTAGTCGGTGCGGTGATCCTTGACCATCGTGTACGGGTGCATTACGTAGCTTCGGATCTGGGATCCCCAGGCCACGTCCTTCATTTCGCCGCGCTCCTTGTTCATGGCCTCGGTGCGCTTGCGTTCTTCGAGCTCGATCAGCTTGGACTTCAGCATCTGCATCGCCTGGGCCTTGTTCTGTGTCTGTGACCGTTCGTTCTGGCACTGGACGACCACGCCGGTCGGCAAGTGGGTCAGGCGGACGGCGGAGTCGGTCTTGTTGACGTGCTGTCCGCCGGCACCGGACGCACGGTAGGTGTCGACCCGGACTTCAGTCTCATCGATCTCGACGTCCACCGTCTCGTCGACGACCGGGGCCACGTCCACCTGGGCGAAACTCGTGTGGCGGCGGGCGGAGGAATCGAAGGGTGAGATACGGACCAGCCGGTGGACGCCGCGCTCGGCCGCGATCAGCCCGTAGGCGTTCTCCCCCTTGAGCATGAAGGTCGCCGACTTGAGGCCGGCTTCGTCGCCTTCGGACGCCTCTTTCATCTCGACCGTGAAACCGCGGCGTTCGGCCCAGCGCAGATACATGCGCAGGAGGATCTCGGCCCAGTCCTGGGAATCGGTCCCGCCGGCGCCGGCGTGGACCGTGACCAGGGCGTCGCCGGCGTCGTACTCGCCACTGAAGAGCCGGGCTTCTTCGAGTTCCTCGAGCCGGGATTCGACCGAAGCGAGCTGGTCGTCGAGCTCGGCCGCCATCTCGGCGTCGGCTTCGGCCATCTCGGCCATCTCGACCAGGTCGGTGGCCTCGGACTGGAGTCCGCGGAAGCTCGTCAGCTTCTTCTGAGCCCGCGAATGCTCGGCCGAGGCCTTGGCCGCCTTCTCCTGGTCGTCCCAGAATGCCGGGTCCTGCATTTCGTTCTCGAGACGGTCGATTTCGGTCTGAAGGGCAGCCGGATCGAGATAGTCGTCGAGCAGGGTCAGGTTGTCCTGGATCGCCGTCAGCCGGGCCGGAACGGATTCGATGTTTACGGCTTCGGCCATGCATGCAGACTAGTTCACACGCCTTTTGGGGGAGGACTGGGAGAATCCTTCAGATCGCTCCGACAGTTACCCCGAACCCGGGTCAAAGCCAGGATGACCGGCGACGAAAGCGTCTGGTCAGAGTCATCTCCGTGTCGATCGCCGCGGCGGTCCTGACGATCGCGATGAAGACCGTCGCCTGGCTGCTGACCGATTCGATCGGACTGCTCTCCGACGCCGCCGAATCGGTGGTCAACCTGGTCGCCGCACTGGTCGCCCTCGCCGTGATCCTGTGGTCTACCCGTCCGCCGGACGAAGACCACTCTTACGGCCACGAGAAAGCCGATTACCTCGCGGCCGGGTTCGAAGGGGCCCTGATCGTCCTGGCGGCGGTCACGATCGCCTACGCCGCGATCGGCCGGCTGATCGATCCCGTCCCTTTGACTGACGTCGGAGCCGGTCTGGCCGTATCGGTCGCCGCCACGCTGGTCAACCTGTTCGTCGGCAGATTCCTGATTTCGACCGGCCACGAAGAAACGTCGATGACGCTCGAAGCCGACGGGCGGCACCTGATGACCGACGTCTGGACCTCGGCCGGAGTGATCGTCGGAGTCGCCCTGGTCTACCTCACCGGCTTCGAGCGCCTCGACCCGATCATCGCGTTGCTGGTCGCCGCAAACATCGTGCGAACCGGGATCTCACTGATGCGCGGATCGATGTCCGGCCTGATGGACAAGGCGCTGCCCGACGACGAGCTGCGGGCGGTGACCCGCATTCTCGACGCACACGCCGGCGAAACCATCCAGTTCCATGCATTGCGTACGCGGCGGGCCGGGCGGCGGGCGTTCGTCTCGGTGCACGTCCTGGTCCCCGGCGGGTGGTCGGTCCAGCAGGGCCACGACTTCGCCGAAGGAATCGAAGGGGAGCTGCGGGACGTCTTCGACCAGGCCACTGTCTTCACGCACCTCGAGCCGATCGAGGATCCGCTTTCCTTCGAGGACACCGACCTCGACCGCTCACCCGATTTCCACGGCCCGCACGGCGGACGGGGCGCCTGAGCAGCCGGTCAGGGCTTGGTGAAAGCCGCGAATGCCTCGGCGGTGTCGGCGAACGGCCGCCAGGTCACGATGCCGCTGTCCCGTACGAGGAAGAACCAGGCCATCTCGTCGCTGCCGGCCAGCGACCCGTCCTCCGCCCAGTGCCAGTCGCGCCGGATGCGCAGCAGAATCTTGTCGCCGACGACCTCGGCCGAGTTGACGACCACCGTCTGCTGGACGCCGCCCGTCGACCGGTCGGCCCAGGCCCGGGCGGGCGGGACGCCCCGGACGAGCCCTTTCATCGAATGAAGTTCGACCTCCGGGTCGAGCGTCCCGGTGAAGGCATCGAGATCTCGTTCGTTGAAGCTGCGCACGAACTCCCTGGCGACGGCTTCTCTGGTTCCGGGCTCCATTCAGGCTTCGCGGGAGCCGTTCAGACCGGCGTCAGGACCCGTGGCACTTCTTGTACTTCTTGCCCGAGCCGCACCAGCAGGGGTCATTCCGGCCGATGTTCTCGCGCTCAGTCTTGACCTTGGTCGCGGTCCCGCCGGTGGCGATCGTCGCCGAGGAGCCGGCCGAGAATCCGACCGCACCGCGCCCGTCGGGCGGGGTCTCGTCCTCGACCGCCGATTCGGTCAGGGCCGAAGGCTGGGATTCGAGGGTGCCACCGGAATAGCCGAGCTGCTCGGGCTCGTCGGACGGCGGTGCGAAAGCACCTTCAGCCTCGGGCTCAATCTCGATCTCGACGTTGAAGACCAGCTTGCTGAACTCTTCCCAGATGGCGTTCATCAGCTCCGAGAACATCGAGTAGCCCTCGTTCTTGTACGCGACCAGCGGGTCGATCTGGGCGAACCCGCGCAGGTGGATGCCTTCACGCAGGTAGTCCATGTCGTAGAGGTGTTCGCGCCAGCGGCTGTCGATCACCTGCATCAGCAGAGTGCGCTCGAGGTACCGCATGACCTCTTCGCCGAGCTCGGTCTCGCGTTCGCGGTAGGCCTCGTCGGCATCGTCGATGAGATCGGCCTTGAGGCTCTCACGGTCGACCGCTTCGGGCGCCATGCCTTCGACGTCGATCGAGCAGGGCCAGATCAGGTGGAGCTGCGTGTCGAGTTCGGTCAGGTCCCAGTCCTCGATCAGGTCGCCCGGCGTGTATTCGTCGACCTGGCGGCTGATCACGTTGGCCAGTTCTTCACGCGCGATCTCCGACATGTCACGGCCTTCGAGGATCTCGCCGCGGTACTTGTAGACCACACGGCGCTGCTCGTTCATCACGTCGTCGTACTCGAGGACGCGTTTGCGGATCAGGAAGTTCTGCTCTTCGACCTTCTTCTGGGCGTTCTCGACGGTCTTCGTGAGCATCTTCGCCTCGAGCGGCATCTCTTCACCGTCGTCACCGACCGGACCGAGCCGGTCGAGGATCTTGTAGATGCGGTCACCGGCGAAGAGGCGGATGACGTCGTCCTCGGCCGAGAGGAAGAAGCGTGATGCGCCGGGGTCGCCCTGACGGCCGGCACGGCCGCGCAGCTGGTTGTCGATGCGCCGTGACTCGTGGCGTTCGGTGCCACAGATGAACAGCCCACCGAGCTCACGGACCTCTTCACCTTCGGCTTCGGTCTCCGGCTTGAATTCGGTCGATGCCTTCTCGACCGCTTCCTTGTAGCCCTCGTCCTCCGGATTGAGGCCCTGCTTGACCACCAGCGGATGGGCCATCCCTTCGGGATCGCCTCCGAGCTTGATGTCGACACCACGGCCGGCCATGTTGGTCGCGATCGTGAGCGCGCCCTTGCGCCCGGCCTGGGCGATCGTCTCGCCTTCGCGCTCGGCGTATTCCGGCTTGGCGTTGAGGACTTCGTGCTGGATGCCCTGCTTCTTCAGAGCATCCGAAATCATCTCGGAGGTCTCGACCGAAACCGTACCCACGAGGATCGGCTGGCCGGTCTCGTTGCGCCTAACTAATTCGCGTATTAAGGCCTTCCACTTGCCTTCGCGGGTTTTGAAGATCTGGTCGTTCTGGTCATCGCGTGCGGTCGGCTTGTTGGTCGGCACTTCGACCACGGGGACCTTGTAGATCTTCATGAACTCGGTCGCCTCGGTCAGCGCGGTACCAGTCATGCCGGAAAGCTTCTCGTAGAGGCGGAAGTAGTTCTGCAGGGTGATCGTCGCCAGGGTCTGGTTCTCCTCGCGGATCGCCACCCCTTCCTTCGCTTCGACGGCCTGGTGGAGGCCCTCCGACCAGCGGCGTCCTTCGAGGATGCGGCCGGTGAACTCGTCGATGATCATCACTTCGCCTTCAACCACCGCATAGTCCTTGTCCTTGCGGTAGAGCGATTCGGCCTTGAGCGACTGGATCAGGTGGTTGACCAGGTTGCCGTTCTCGGCCAGGTAGAGGTTCTCCACACCGATGAACTTCTCGGCGTTGGTCACGCCGCGTTCGGTCGGAGCGATGGTCTTGTGCTTCTCGTCGAACTCGTAGTCGAAATCAGCGTCCGACGTGTCCTTCGATTCGCCCATCGACTTCAGCTTGGTCTTGGCCGGCACGCCGACCAGCTGCTTGGCCATGCGGGCGAACGTGTAATAGGTCTGGGCCGCCTGCTCGGGGGCGCCGGAGATGATCAGCGGAGTCCGCGCCTCGTCGATCAGGATGTTGTCGACCTCGTCGACGATCGCGAAGTCGTGAGTGCCCTGAACCTTCTGTTCAATCGTCGGGGCCATGTTGTCGCGCAGGTAGTCGAAGCCGAACTCGGAGTTGGTGCCGTACGTGATGTCGGCGGCGTACTTGGCGCGCCGCTCCTCCGGATCGTCGTCCTCCTGGATCCAGGCCACTTCGACTCCGAGGATGTCGTAGATCGGCTTCATCCAGAGCGCGTCTCGCTTGGAGAGGTAATCGTTGACCGTGACCACGTGGACCGAGCCGCCGGCCAGCGTGTTAAGGACGATCGACAGGGTGCTGGTCAGAGTCTTGCCCTCACCGGTCTTCATCTCGGCGATGGCGCCGTCGTGAACGACCATGCCGCCGATCAGCTGGACGTCGTAATGGCGCTGCCCGAGGGTGCGTTTGGCCGCTTCCCGGGTCAGTGCGAAGGTTTCCGCCAGCAGGTCGTCGAGCGATTCGCCGCTGCGGGCCCGCTCGCGCAGGGAGTCCGCTTCTTCGAGCAGTTCGTCGTCTTCGAGGATCTCCATCTCGGGCTCGATCCGGTTGATCGACTCGACCCGCTTCTGGTAGGACTTGAACTTGCGCCCTTCTCCGAGACGGAGAGCGCGATCGATTAGCTGTTTGGCCATGAATCAAGGTTAGCCGTTGATCGATACCGGCACCGGACCGGCGGTCACCAGGCAGATTCCCGTACCCGCCAGAAGTGAACGAAGGCCCCTTCCGGGGCCTCCGTGATCACCTCACTTTTCGGTCCGGGCGCCCTTGGCGCGCCGGAACTTTGTCAAAGACTTGCCGACGTTCCGTCGGATGGCCGACCCTGCATCTGGTTGACCAGGTGACGCGTACGGCTGCGCTTACGACGTTTCTCCCGGTGGCGTTTCACCTGGCGCCGCATGTCCTCCGCCAGCTCATGGATGGTATGCATCATCTCGGGGGTAGCTTCGTGGGCATGCAGAGTGACTCCCTTTACGTGCAGAGTCGCTTCGGCCACGAACTTGTCGGTGATGGCGGGGTTCCGCTCTTCAGACACGACAACTTCGATGCGGGCCAACGGAGAGAGCTGCTGCCCGATCCGTTTGAACCGCTGGGCCACCTGCTCGCGCAAATCGTCAGTTACTTCGACGTTGCGACCACGAATATCGATTCGCATGGGACCTCCTAGCGGGTTTTCGTACTTCCATCGATGGTAGCCATCTGCCATGACGGTGACAAGGGGATGGTTGAAATATTCCGGGCAACTCCTGCCCCGTGGTTCAAACGCGCCGGGTGAAAGTCACGGCCAGGACACGTGACGCTCCGCTCGCACGCAGGGTTCGCGCGCAGGTGACGAGGGTCGCTCCGGTGGTGACCACGTCGTCGACCAGCAGGATCAAGCCGTCGTGTTCCTTCCGGGTTTTGATCACCGGCGGGTCGGCCAGGCGGGTGCTCCGCCCCCTCCCGCGCTGCCGGCCCTGGCCGACCCGGACCAGCGATCCGGTCTGGATCGGCCACCCGGTCCAGCCTGAAAGCCTCCGGGCGAGGTCCTCGGCGGTGTCGAAGCCGCGCAGCCGGCGACGCAGTCCGGCGGCCGGCACCGGGACCACGCAGCCGGACTCGCCGGTGGTCGGCGCCACCTCGCTCATCCGTGACGCGATAAACGGGGCCAGGCCGAACAACCCGTTGAACTTGTAAGCAGCGAGGATCGTCCGGCCGACCCCGCTGTGAGCAGCGACCGAGCAGATCGCCTCGATCCCCGGCAGCGCCGGGTCGTGAATCGGCCCGGACAGGTCAAGTTCGCGCACACAGGCGGCGCAGACCGACCGCCCCGGCTCGCAAGGTGAATGGCAGGCGGCGCAGGCCGGAGGTACGAGGAGTCGCGCGAAGCGATTTGCCTTCATGGCGCCATCGTTCCTGCGGTTCCGGCAGGCGGGAGTCAACGCGGTTACATAAGGCAAACGACATCGGTCTACCCGGGCGCGGCGCGGGCATTCCTGTCCAGGATGCGATTTAACGGATGGGACGCTCCCTTTGGTCGTGCTGCGCCGCGATTGATTGACAACTAGGCACCTGGACAGGAACACCCGCACCACGCCTGAGGCCGAAGTAACTCAGCCCTCCAGGCACCGAGATCCCGAAAACCGTGGATTATCCACGTCCTTCGGGATCTCGCCAACTCAACCCGGTACCGCTAACGGATAGGCCACTCACTGCAGCAAACGCCGTGATTTCCCAGTTGGGAAATCCGGCCTTATGCAGAACTCAGCGAGACTCGAATAGGGCAAAACACAAAAGGTTCGTTCTCCTGTTTCCTGTTTTGCCCGCCCCTGCGGTAGACCGATACCCGGCCCGCCTCCGGGTCAGCCCAGTACTCCGCCGAACGCGAACGATCCGGCCGCGACCTCGCTGCCATCGAGCAGGATCGTCTCTTTCAGGCGGGCACCCTCGCCTACCTTGCAGTTCCGGCCGAGCACGAGCGGGCCGGTCAGTTCCGCGCCGGGCGATATCTCGCAGCCCTCCGCGATCAGGACCGGCCCCTTGATCTCGACGCCGTCGGTCGCGACATCGTCATCCACCCAGACGCCGGGGCTGACCTCGGGCTCCTCGATCGCCAGATCCACGGCGCCGGTGAGTCCGTCGAAACTGCCCTGGAGGAACTCCGAGACCGTGCCGACATCGTTCCAGTACGAATCGAACTCGTGTGAGTAGAACGGCCGTCCTGATTCCATCAGCGCCGGAAACACATCCAGGGCCCAGTCGGCAAAGCCGTCCGGTTGGCCCGGCTCCGACAGTTTGCTTTCGCCGGGTCCTGGGAAAAAGTCGAATATCTCCCGGTCGAACATGTAGATCCCGCAGTTAGCGAGGTCCGAGAGCGCCTCCGCCGGTTCGGGTTTTTCCTGGAAACCCTGGATCCGGCCGTCGCCATCGCTGATGATCACGCCGAATTCCGAGGTGTCCTTGACCTTCTTGGTGGCCAGGGTGGCAACACCATCATGCGACTCGTGGAATTCCTTCATCGCGGTCAGATCGATGTCGGTGAGCGCATCACCGGAGATGACGAGGAAGGAGTCGCCGAGGAACTCTCGGGCTTTGAAGACGCCGCCGGCCGTGCCAAGGAGCTGCTCTTCGCGGCTGTACTCGAGCTCGACGCCAAACCCGGAACCGTCTCCGAAGTGGTTCGTGATCGTCTCCGGAAACCAGTGGAGGTTGGCGACGATCCGGCTGAAAGAGTGCCCCTCGAGCAGCCGCACGATGTGTTCCATCACCGGACGGTTCAGCACGGGCACCATCGGTTTCGGCACCGAATAGGTAATCGGCCGCAACCTGGTGCCCAGGCCGGCGGCCAGCACCATCGCGTTCATCAGGCTTTGCCCAGCCGCCGTTTGAAGTCCTGGATTTCATCGACCGGAAGCGGGTCGATGCCACGTTTCTCGGCCACTGCGACCGAGACCAGGTCACCCAGCATGACCGCCCAGAAAAGACGGTCGGCCCGGGTTTCACCGACGGTCTCGATGGTGAATACAGAGGCGCCGGTGCGCTCGATCGATTCCGCGGTCAGTTTCATGCGGCGACGCTCGCGGGGGCTCTGCCCCCGGTCAGTCAGGAAGATCGCGCCGAGGCCGCCGGTGCCCTGTGCCCAGGCCTCCATGAGGTTGTGGTTCGCCTCGGGAATAGCGGCCGGGAAGGCGAGCTGCTTGGCGTTCTCGTTGAACTGGTTGGCCCACCGCCGCGCCACCGAAGTGGTCATGCCGGCGCCGTGGACGACCAGCGGCGTTTCGTTGATCTGAGACGCGAGCTCGACCGCCATCGGGCGCAGGACGTCGCGGCAGTTCTCGAGGTGGTCGGCCGCGCCCTCGAGTTCCAGTCTCGTGTCGGGGGCGACGCCGGCGAGGTTCGCCGCACAGGCGGCGACGACCGTCATGTAGGCCACGGTGACCCGCGGCTGGAAAAAGCCGGGGAGCCCGACGATGCCGATGTCGGACTTACGCGCCTCTTCCCCGAGCTTGCCGCCGGTGCCGGCCACCCAGCGATGGCTGCCGGCCTCCCCGGCCTGTTCGAAGGAAGAAAGCGTCTCTTCGGTGTCCCCGGAATAACTCGACGCGAGGACGGCCCAGTCCTTGTTGATCCACTTCGGAAGGTTGTAGCTGCGAACCACCACGAGTGGTCCCGTCAGTCGGAGGCCGAGCATGCCGCGGGCGAGTTCAGCCCCGATCGCGGACCCTCCCATCCCACAGACGACAAACCCCGATGACGGCCGCGCTTTGAGCTGGGCCGAGTCGACCCTCCACAGGGCATCGCGAATGTGATTCGGGATATCAAGGACGTCGTTAATCATGTCACTGCTTCATTCTTACCCAGAACCGCATCTCCTACTCGTGCACCGGCAGAAACGGTTACTCCGGAGGACAGAATGGAGCCGGTCACGATCGCGTTTTCGCCAATCTCGCAGTCCGAAATCAGGACGGATCCGGTGACCACGGCGCCCGGGCCGATGATCGAGCGATCGCCGATGACCGCGCGTGGGCCGATCGTGGCGCTGGGATCTATCTCGCAGCCGGTGCCCACGTGGATGCCTTCGTCGTTCGTCTCGACCTCGGTTTGGACCCGGCCTTCGATGATGTCCCAGCTGGCATCGAGAAACCGGCCGGGCAGTCCGATGTCCAACCAGTATCCATCGAGCCGCAGTCCGCATAACCCGTTGCCGACCAGGGCCGGGAACACTTCTCGCTCGATCGAGACATTCCGGCCCGGCTCGACCGAATCGAGAATCGACTTGTCGATCACGTAAGTCCCGGCGTTGATCAGTCCGGCCACGGCGTGGCCCGGCCCCGGCTTTTCGTGGAAGTCCAGCACGTGGCCATCGCCGTCGAGGTCGACCAGGCCGTAACCGGTCGGGTCCTCGGCCGGATAGAGGCCGAGCGAGGCGCTCGCCCCGCGTTCGATGTGCGAGGTCATAAGGGAAGTCAGATCGAGGTCGGTCAGCACATCGCCGTTCAGGGCGAAGAACCGGTCCTCGAGGTGCTCTTCGGCAAACTTGATCGCACCGGCCGTGCCCAGGGCCTCGGGCTCGACCACGTATCGCAGACGGGGACCGTCACCGCCGCCGCTGCCGAGCACGGCTTCGAGCTGGTCTGGCAGGAACCCGCAGGCGAAGAGGATGTCATTGACCCCGTGGGAGGCCAGCCATTCGATCATGTAGCTGAGGAAGGGACGGTCCACCAGGGTGAGGACCGGCTTGGGGATATCCGTGGTCAGCGGCCTCAGCCGCGTGCCCTTGCCACCTACGAGTACCAATGCTTGCAATTTTTACTCCGAGTCGGCGCCAACTCCCGGGCGGCCGATTCCTTCGTAAGTGAAGCCGGCCCCGTGAACTACATCAGCGTCGAGAAAGTTTCGTCCATCGATTATCAGTGGGCGCCTCATCCTTGCCGCTGCCCCGACCCAGTCCAGTTCCCGAAACTCGGGCCACTCGGTGACCAGCACCGCCGCGTCCGAACCTTCGAGCGCCGCCAGCGCCGTATCTCTCATTTCCACCCCGGGCAGGAGACTCCTTGCCTGGTCCATCGCAACCGGGTCAAACGCAACAACTTCAGCACCTTCGCCGCGCAGACGGGCCGAAAGCACCAGGCTCGACGCCTCTCTCATGTCGTCGGTCTCCGGCTTGAAGGCCAGCCCGAGGAGGGCGACGCGCTTGCCGACAAGCGAGCCAAGGTGCTTGGTCAACTTGCTGACTACGCGCCGCTTCTGGAGCTCGTTCACCTCGATCACCGAGTTCAGCAGCTGGAAGTGGTAACCGGAGTTGCCGGCGAGCAACTTGAGGGCATTGACGTCCTTGGGGAAGCAGGAGCCGCCGAAGCCGATGCCCGGACGCAGGAAGTGCGGGCCGATGCGTTCGTCGAGTCCCATCCCCCGGGCGACCTCACCGACGTCGGCACCGACCTCCTCGCAGACGTTCGCGATCTCGTTGATGAAGGAGATCCGGGTTGCCAGGTAGGCGTTGGACGCCAGCTTGATCATCTCGGCGCTCGAGACGTCGGTCATCACGATCTCGCCACCAAGCGGTGCGTAGAGCGCCGCCACTTCGTCGGCGGCAGCCCGGTCTTCCGGGGGGGCTCCGACGACGACGCGATCGGGATTCAGGAAGTCCTTGACCGCGGTTCCCTCCTTGAGGAACTCGGGGCACGAGACGTAGGCCATGCCGGACAGGTCGCGCCGGATCGTCTCGCCGGTGCCGGCCGGAACCGTGCTCTTCATGATCAGCACGTGATTGCCGTCGGGCTTGAGGTCGGCGACCACCGAGCGGACCCGCGAGAGGTCGGCGTCACCGGAATGGGTGGGCGGGGTGTCGACGCAGACGAAGATCAGCCTCGCACTGGAAAGAACGGCGTCGACGTCGGTCGTGAACTCCAGGCGTTCCTTGTTCTTCGCGATCAGCTCGGCCAATCCGGGTTCGTGGATCGTGATCTCGCCCCGGTTGAGGGCGTCGATCTTTTCCTTGACCACATCGCGGGCGACAACCGGGTGGCCGAGCTCGGCAAAGCAGGCAGCGGTCACCAGCCCGACCCAGCCGACCCCGATCACGCCGACCGGCACCTTGCCGGGATCGACATCATTCGTCGCGCGGCTGTCGCTCCCCGACGGAGTTTGCTCTGAACTATTCATATGCTCCGGTTCCCGACGTCAGTCGGCCGTGAATCCTCTGGTCGAACGCGCCATGCCGAGCATCTGGTCGTTCTCGAGCGTCAGCAGGATCGAGTTGGATATCCAATATGTGTCCCCGTCCTCGTGCCATGCGATCCGGCGGATGCGGTCGCCTTGGTAGTAGACATCGAAGTCCCGGTCGTCCATCGTGATCCCTTCGTGCGGCGCGTCGAGAATCGGAGGGTTCTCCCACTCGCGGATTCCCTGGAGACCGAAGTAATGGAGTCCGTCATCGAGCTGCAGTGCCATCACGATGCGGTAGGCGGAGTACGGATTCTTGTCCGGGTCGCGCAAGTGGTAGGTCCGGCTGCCATCGGCATAGATCGTTCCCTCAGGCAGACGCTTCGGGTAATAAACCGGGAAATCGCGGCGCTTGAACTTCTTGTCCAGCGACTTGGCTACTTCGAGTCCGCCGTCGGCTGCATCAACCAGGCCGTCGCCTTCCTTGCTGGGCGCGGACGATTCAGGATTTTCCCGTTTCTTGACCTTCTTTTTCGACTTCTTCGACTTGGTGCTTTCGCCTTCCGACAGGGTGCCAACCGGCCCGGCCGAATCTTCGAAACCAAGGAACTCGTCGACCGCAGTCTCAATCTCGTCCGGAGTCGCTTCGACGTAGGAGATGCCATCTACCAAGGTGAAGGTCGACGGGAACTTGACGTCGACAACGCTGGCGTTGCGAGAGTCGAACAGTAGCTTGAGGATCTCCAGCGGCTCGTCGGTGCCGGAGATGTCCGACTTGGTGTTGTCGGTGAAGGCCGAGATCAAATCCTTCCGCTGCTTGATGAATTCGGTGATCGAGAGTCGGTTCCTGATCTCGGTGACCAGATCCTGCTGTCGAGCCGCTCGGGCCAGGTCGGTGTCGGTGTGCCGGTAACGAGCAAAAGCGAGCGCGTCCTCGCCACAGAGCTTCTGGTACCCGGCGTCGATGTCGATTTCGGCGTATTCCGCTTCGCCGGTGTCATTCGCGTTGTAGTAGTCGCGGTCCACGTCGACAAAAACGCAATGAATGGCGTCGACGACCTCGGCGAATCCCTGGAAGTCGATGTTGATCACGTGGTTGACGTCGAGACCGGTGACCGACTTGATCGTCTTCTGGGTCAACTCCGGTCCGCCGTAGCTGAAGGCGGCGTTGAACTTGTCGGTGCCGTAGCCGGGGATCTCGACCTTGAGGTCGCGCGGAATGCTGAGCATTGCGATCTGACCGGAATCTGGATCGAGACGCAGAAGGAGTGTCGTATCCGAGCGCCCCGGATCGTCAGTAGGTGCGCCGCCACCCGTACGAACGTCCGAACCGAGGATGGCGATCGTCTGTGGCCCACCATTGGCTGAGGGCAGGACGCTCGCGGCAACCCCGATCGGGTCCTTACTGATCGGCTCGGTGATGTCATTCACGAGGTTGAGGATGGACGCAGAGGTCGCGCTCGCGAACGAGAACACGATGATCAGGGTCGCCAGTGAGAACCGCCACCAGTACTGGCGGCGTTTCGCCGGTTCTTCGAAGTCCCCGCCGACCGGAGGCCGCGACGGATCCCAGGGCTCTCCGCTACGCCGCGAGGTTTCGATCGCCTGGTTCACCTCGGATTTGGCCCCGGCCGCGAGCACCGCCGTCTGTTCGGCGGTGATGTCGGTCTCCGAGGGCTGGTCCCATTCGGCGGTGTCCTGGTCGACTGCGCCGGTCTCCCCGGTCACTGGCACGTCGTGCTCGGCGGTGTATTCGCCGGTTTCATCAGCCGGAGGCTTGGCAGTTTCGGGGCTCTCGAGCAGCGCCGCCCGGAAGACGGGGTCGAGGTCGGGCACGTCGTCGCCGCTCAGCAGACGGGCTTCGAGCGCGAAGACCTCTTCGGTCGGCTGCTCGACATACTCGCCCGGCTCGGCGGGATCTTGATCGGGTTGGTGTCCGGGGTGTTCGGAAGGCGTGTCGGCCGCCGGCTCTTCTGCCGGTGGATCGGTTGCGGGCGGCTCTTCGGCCACCGGCTCCACGGGCGGGGCGGCGGGTGGCTCCTCCGACGGAGGCGGAACGTCACGGTGCGGCGGTGCCTCGGCCTCGGCGCCCTCCTCGAGTCCGCCCAGGAGGTATTCCTCGGTCGAGTCGTCGGGCTTTTCTTCGTTGTCTTCGCGGTCAGTCATCGGTTAGTGGACCGGCCAGACTTGCACCCATTCCTAAAAATTCCCGAAGGGTGTCGAGATAGGAATCCAGCGAAGCGATCGAAACCCATTCCTCGGGGCCGTGATGGCCGGCCCCGACCGGCCCGAACTCGACCGCCGGGATCCCCACCCGGATGAACGAGACCGCGTCCGAGGCACCGTCGCGGCCGACCGACACCGAAGTCCCCTCGCGATGAGCGTCGGCAGCCGAGATCAGGCCCTTGACCCAAGGGGAGTCGATGCCGCTGTCGATCGGCGGCAGGGCGAAGATCGTCTCCATTGCCGCAGGGTCGAGCCCCCGGATCTGTTCGAGTATCTCCTCGGGGTCCTGGTGCGGCAGGTAGCGGATGTCGACATCTATTGCGCAATAGTCGGGAACCTTGTTGAGGGCGTCTCCACCCCATATACGGCCGAGATTGATCGATGGGCGGTCGAACAGCTCGGAACTTTCTCTCGCAAACGGTAGCGATTCCAGGCCGCGGAACATGTCTACGGCCCTGAGCACGGCGTTGTCACCGAGCCAGGGGGTGGAACCGTGCGCGGCACGGCCGCTGACGCCGATTCGCAGCGCGAGCACGCCTTTCGCGGCAACTCCGACGTGAAGGTCGGTCGGTTCCCCGGTAATCGCAAAGTTACCGGTCAGGCCGGAGTTGACCAGGAAATCGCTGCCACGGTCCTTGTCCTCCTCCGATTCCTCATCGGAGACGATGCCGAGCACGACCCGCAGGCCGGCCGGCGCCGAACCGGGCTCGGGCAGCGCGAGCATCATCGCGGCAAGTGCGGCTTTCATGTCGTAGGCGCCACGGCCGATCAGGCGGTCGCCTTCGACCCGGGGCTCGAATTGGCCGGCCTCGGCCGGCACCACATCCATGTGCCCGTGGAGGATGACTGCCGGGTCTGAAGCTTCGCCGACCGTCGCGGTGATCACCGGAAAGCCGCGGCACTCATCTTGCGTTGCGGCTATTCCCCGGGCTTCGAGCCAGCCCTTGATGAAACCCGCCGCCTCATGAATGCCTTCCGGCTGCGAGGTGTCGTAGGCGATCAGGCGCTGCGCGAGGGCGAGCAGATCGGAGACTCTTACGCCCCTCGGCTGATCTCGAGAAAGGCATCAGCCCGTTCGAGGTCGCGTTTGGCGTCGAGGCGAGCCGCCTCACCGAGGTCCTTGTCAACCAGCCGGGCCTCGGCGCCCGCCTTTTCCTCTTCGAGGGCACTCACGTCGAGGTCCCCCGGTTCGATCGCCTGTTCGAGCAGCACCTGCGCGTGGTTGGCGAACACCTGGAGCGTGCCGTGGGACTGCGCGTAACGGATGGTCTCGGAATCCGAGATCTTGAGCCGGAGGAGGCTCGGGTTCAGCGCGGCCAGGATCGGCACGTGCCTGGCGAGAATGCCGATTTCGCCGGTGACCGTCTTGGTTGACAGCTGAATCGCATCGCCGCTGAAGACCTCACCCTCGGGGGTGAGGACTTCGACCGAAAATGTGTGCTCGTCCGCCAAGGCCTACGCAGCGCTCTTGGCTTCGGACGTCACCTGGTCGATGCCGCCCTTCATGTAGAAGGCGCTCTCCGGGTAGTCGTCGAGCTCGCCGTCGAGGATCTGGCGGAAGCCGCTGACGGTCTCGGCGACCGGCACGTACTCGCCCGGGCGGCCGGTGAACTGCTCGGCCACGAAGAACGGCTGCGAAAGGAAGCGCTCGATCTTCCTGGCCCGGAAGACGAGGATCTTGTCTTCGTCGGAGAGCTCGTCGATGCCGAGGATGGCGATGATCTGCTGGAGCTCGCTGTAACGCTGCAGGATTTCCTGGACTTCGGTCGCGGTGTTGTAGTGCTCCTCACCGAGGATGTCGGGCTTGAGGATGGTCGAGGTCGAATCCAGAGGGTCCACAGCCGGGTAGATGCCCTTCTCCGAGATCGATCGCGAAAGCGCGGTCGTCGCGTTGAGGTGGGCGAACACCGACGCCGGAGCCGGATCGGTGAAGTCGTCGGCCGGCACGTAGATGGCCTGAATCGAAGTGACCGACCCACGTGTCGTTGAGGTGATCCGCTCCTGGAGCGTGCCCATCTCCGTTTCCAGCGTCGGCTGGTAACCGACGGCGGAAGGCATGCGTCCGAGCAGCGCCGAAACCTCGGAGCCGGCCTGGACGAAGCGGAAGATGTTGTCGATAAACAGCAGCACGTCCTGGCCACCCTGGTCGCGGTAGTACTCGGCCATGGTCAGACCTGACAGCGCGACACGGAGACGGGCTCCCGGGGGCTCGTTCATCTGGCCAAAGACCATCATCGTCTTGTCGATGACTCCGGACTCGGTCATTTCGATGTAGAGGTCGGTGCCCTCACGGGTGCGTTCACCGACGCCGCAGAAGGCGGAAAGTCCGCCGTGCTCCTGGGCGATGTTGTGGATCAGCTCCTGGATCAGGACGGTCTTGCCGACGCCGGCACCGCCGAACAGGCCGATCTTGCCTCCCTTGGCGTAAGGCGCGAGCAGGTCGACGACCTTGATGCCGGTCTCGAGGATCTCCTGGGTCGGGGTCAGTTCGGTCGCGTCGGGTGAAGGACGATGGATCGGCCAGCGCTCGACATCGGCGCTCAGCGGGTCGCCTCCGTCAATCGGCTCTCCGAGAAGGTTGAAGATCCGGCCGAGGGTCTCGTCGCCGACCGGAACGGTGATCGGGCCACCGGTGTCGACCACGCGGTCGCCACGCTGCAGACCGTCGGTCGCGTCCATCGCGACCGTGCGGACACGATCGTCGCCAAGGTGCTGCTGGACTTCGCAGACCAGCCTGACTTCGTCGCGATCTTCGGTCTTGTCGACCTCGATGACGATGGCCGAGAAGATCTCGGGCAGCTGATCGGGGAAGACGACGTCGACCACGACGCCGGTGATCTCTTCGATCCGTCCTGTGTTTTTACCGTTGTTCTCTGACATATCTCCAGTTTCCAGTTTCGGGGCTTAAAGCGTCCGCTAGCCGAGCGCTTCCGCGCCACCGACGACTTCCAGAATTTCCTGCGTGATCTCCGCCTGCCTGACCCGGTTCATCTCGAGGGTGAGGTCATCGATCATCTCTTCAGCATTGTCGGCGGCGCTGCGCATGGCGGTCATACGGGCGCCGAGTTCGGATGCGGCCGATTCGAGCAGCATCCGGAAAAGCGAAGTATTGATGTAATCGGGAATCAGGCGGGCCATCAGCTCTTCGGGCTCCGGCTCGTATTCCCAGGACGCACGCTCGTGGACCTCGGCCAGTTCGCCTTCGGGCTCGACGCCGACTTCGTCCTCGGAACCCTCACCGATGATGCCGGCCTGCTGGACCGGCAGCAGCGTCTGGGTGTAGACGTGCTGGGTCAGCGGCGAGACGTATCGGTTGTAGACGACTTCGACCAGATCGATGTCTTCGTCGATGTAGGCCGCTGCGAGGTCCTCGCCGATGTCGCGAGCGTTCTCGTAAGCCGGCCGGTCGGTGAACCCGGTCCACGAGTTGACAACGGTCTGCTTGCGGAAAGTCAGGGCTCCGTCACCGCGGCGGCCGACCACATAAAAGACGACCTGCTTGCCCTCGTCCAAAGCCTGGTCGCGCAGCAGCAGGCCTTCGCGGATGATGTTCGCGTTGAAGGCACCGGCCAGGCCGCGGTCGCCGGTAACGAGCACGATCGCGAGGGTCTTGACCTCTTCGCGTTCGGTCAGGATCGGCAGGTGGGAAACGTTGCCGGCTTCGGCGGCCGCCCGCTGCGTGAGCCGCCTCAGAGCCTGGGCGTACGGGCGGAGATGGGCGATCCGGGTCTCGGCGCGGCGCAGCCGCGCGGCCGCAACCGCCTCCATCGCCCGGGTGATCTGGCGAATGTTCTTGACGCTGGCGATCTGATTTGTGACTTCTTTGCGGTTAGCCATCTGCTTCTACGCGTTTCGTTCGGGGTTGCTTCTTACGAGGTAATTCAGGCCGGAGCCGGTGCTTCTTCTTTGGCCGTGTCGCTGGCGGCGGCGGCGTCCCCGTCGTCCTTGCCGTCGACCGCGATCTTGTCGACACGATCCGATTCGCCGGCGTCTTCGGGCTCGCCGTCCTCGGTGAAGTCGGGACCGAAGTCATCGACGTAGCCGCTGATCGTGTCGGAGAGTTCTTTTTCGTCCTCTTCCGGGAACAGGCCGGTCTCGTTGATCCGTTCGCAGAGTTCCTTGTTCTCGGTGTGGAGCCTGGTCAGCAGTCCTTCGAGGAACTCCTTGACCCGATCGACCTTGATGCGATCGAGGAAGCCGCCGGTGCCAGAGTAGATCGAAGCGACCTGGTCGGAGACTGAAAGAGCATTTCTTTCATTCTGCTTGAGCAACTCGACCAGACGCTCGCCGCGGGCGAGGGTCTTCTGGGTCTCGGCGTCGAGCTCCGACCCGAACTGGGCGAAGGCTTCGAGGTCGCGGTACTGGGAGAGCTCGCCCTTCATCTTGCCGGCGACCTTCTTCATCGCCTTGGTCTGGGCGTCACCGCCGACTCGGGAAACCGAGATGCCGACGTTGATGGCCGGGCGGATGCCCGAGTTGAACAGGTCGGACTCGAGGAATATCTGGCCGTCGGTGATCGAGATGACGTTCGTCGGAATGTAGGCCGACACGTCGTTGGCCTGGGTCTCGATGATCGGCAGTGCCGTCAGCGAGCCACCGCCGTGATCGTCACTCAGCTTGACCGAGCGCTCGAGCAGGCGCGAATGCAAGTAGAAGACGTCGCCGGGGTATGCCTCGCGGCCCGGCGGGCGGCGCAGCAGCAGCGACATCTGCCGGTAGGCGTAAGCGTGCTTGGTGAGGTCGTCGTATACGCAGAGCGCGGCCTTGCCGTCGTAGAGGAAGTACTCGGCCATCGCGGTACCCGCGTACGGGGCGATGAACTTGATCGGGGCGGCTTCGTCCGCGGGAGCGGCGACGATGATCGTGTTCTCCATCGCGCCGGCCTCTTCGAGCACCTCGCGGACCTGGACGACGGTCGCCATGCGCTGGCCGATGGCCACGTACACGGAGATCACACCCGTGTCCTTGTTGTTGATGATCGAGTCGATGCCGACCGTGGTCTTGCCGGTCTGGCGGTCGCCGATGATCAGCTCGCGCTGGCCACGGCCGATCGGGATCATGCCGTCGATCGACTTGATGCCGGTCTGCATCGGCTCACGCACGGGCTGGCGACTGATGACGCCGGGGGCCTTGAACTCGGCCGGGCGGGACTTGCCGGTGTTGATGTCACCCTTGCCGTCGAGCGGGCGGCCGAGCGGATCGACCATGCGGCCGAGGAATTCCTCGCCCACCGGGATCTCGAGCAGGCGCTTGGTGCGCTTGACGGTGTCACCTTCGACGATCTTTTCCCATTCGCCGAAGAGCACGGCACCGACGTTGTCGGCTTCAAGGTTGAGAGCGAGCCCGGTGACACCGTGAGGCAGGTCGAGCATCTCCAGGGACATGCAGTTGTCGAGGCCGTGGATGCGGGCGATCCCGTCGGCGATCGACAGGACCGTGCCCACCTCGGACAGGTCTGCACTTCCAGGGTCGATGCCCTCGATGCGCTGCCGCAAAATGCTGGCAATCTCGTCTGGCTTGATCTGCATTGCGGTTCCGATCCTCCTTAAGCCGCCCGAGCAACGCTCTGGCGGAGTTTCTCCAAGTTATTTCTGATGCTGCTGTCGAGAACCATGTTCCCGACCTGCAGCACGATCCCGCCGATGATTTTTTCATCGACGCGGCTCGTCAGTTCGACCTCTCGGCCCGTCTGACGCTCGACCTCGGCACCGACCTCTTCGGCCACCGCGGGGTCCAATTCGACTGCGCTGATCACAGTCACATCAAGTCGCTTGTTCTCCTGCTTCCAAAGGTCCTCGTATTCACGCCGGATCCGGAAGATCGCCGGCATGCGGTGCTTCTCGATCAGGAGTTCGAGAAAGTTGAGGAACTCGGGATCTGCGTCTTCGACCGACTTCTGGAGTCCGTCGAGCTTCTCCTGAGATGAGAAATACGGGCTGAAGAAGAAGACCTCGAGGTCACGATCCCCTTCGAGGGCCTCCGTGAACTGAGCCAGCTGCTCCCGGACGACATCCAAGGTTGCCTTTCCTTTGGCAACCCCAAACAGGGACTCGGCATATACGCGGGCCAGTGCTTCCATCAGTCCTTGGTGCCTCCCGCCAGGGCGGAAAAGTCGACCTCACGCAGGGCGTCTTCGACCAGCTCTTTGTGAGCGGCGTCGTCGAGCGACCGGCGGGTCACCTGTTCGGTGGCGAGGATCGTCAGGTTGGCGACTTCCTTCCGGATGTCGTCCAGGGCGCGGCGGGTTTCGGCTTCGATGTCCCGCTTGGCGGCTTCGACCAGTTCTTCGCGCTTGGTCTGGCCCTCGGCGGTGGCCTCGGACTTGGTCGTGTCGGCCGCCTTGCGCGCCCGGGTCACGATCCCGTCGGCCTGCTCACGCGCTTCGGTCAGGCGCTGGCGATACTCCTCGAGAATCTTCTCGGATTCGGCCTGCTGCTTCTCGGCCGATTCCAGGCTCTCGCGGATCGTCGCGGCGCGCTTGTCGATCGCCTCGGTGATCGCGGGGAACGCGAACTTCTTGAGGACCCACAGGGTGAACGCGAAGACAGCGAGGGTCCAGATCATCAGACCAACGCCCGGCGTTACCAGGAAGCTGCCGCCCTCTTCCTCCGCCGCTTTCGCGGCGAGTGGGATGAACGCGACTATTTGTGCGAAAACCGGCTCCATTGGGGCCTAAAGGAAGAACGCGATAAGCGCGAAAATGAAGGTGTAGAAGGCGACGGCCTCGGTCAGGGCGAAGCCGAGCCAGCGAATCGACTGCAGCTCAGACTTGAGCTCGGGCTGGCGGGCGACCGATTCGATCTCCTTGCCGAAGATGAAACCGATGCCGATACCGGCGCCGATCGAGCCGAGTCCGGCGCCGACGCCGAGCGCGATCGCCTTGCCCGCGGCGGTTACACCGTCGTCGGTTACTTCGGCCAGAATTGTCGGATCCATTGAGAAGACTCCTTTTTCAGTGACTTTCGGCGGTTGCTCCGCCGATGTAGATTGCGGTCAGAATTGAGAAAATGAACGCCTGCAGGGTGGCGACAATGCCAACCTCGAACACGTAGAAGGCGAACGCCATCGGGAAGGTGAGCACGCCCAGGGACGCGATTCCCAGCAGGACAGCCAGTCCGCCGCCCATGAAGAGCAGCAGGAGGTGGCCGGAAAGAATGTTGGCGAAGAGTCGCACGGAGAGCGAGATCAGTCGCACGAAGTGGGAGACGACCTCGATCGTGAAGATCAGCGCCTTGCCGATCGGGTTCATCTCCTCGAGGCCGGCCGGCAGCCAGCTGGCCAGATACTTGACGATGCCCTTGGCCCGCACGCCTTCGTAGTGGTACGAGACCCAGACCACGAGCGTCAAGGCAAGCGGGATCGCGATGTTCGCGGTGGCCGCGTAGAGGGCGAAAGCGGGTATCTCGAGACCGAATATTGCGATCGTCTCATGCGTATTGGTCGGCAGCGGTATGTAGCCGATCATGTTCGAGAAGAAGATGAAGAAGAACAGGGTGGCGAGGAACGGGAACCACTTGGTGGCGAGGCGCTCGTCTTCGATGTTGCCGCCGGTGATGTCGACCTTGACGACGTCGTAGGCGACTTCGATGGCGGTTTGGAGGCGACCCGGCTTCTGCTTCATGCGATGGGCGACGTAAAGCATGATGCCGATCGTCAGGGCCGAGGCCAGGACCAGATAAAGCACGGCCTTATTGACGGAGAGGTCGATGCCACCGATGTTGATCGGGATCCAGGGATCGAGCTTGAATTCGTCCTGGGGCTTGAAGGCCTCGTTCTTGCCGTCGCTGCCGAAGATGACCCCGAACAGGATCGCGATCAGGAAGAAGCCGACGAACCCGAGCGCCACTTTGGCCTTGGTCGTCAGACCGGTCTTCTCGTCGAAGGTCTCTTCGTTGATGGTTTCGACTTCGTCATTCATGCGGTCTGATCATCCAGGTCTGATTTGTAGAGGTGGACCAGGCCGCGGGAAGCGAGGTTCAACGTGAAGACGATCACCAGCAGGATCGCGGCGTAGAAGCCGACGTCCCGCGAGATGACTCCGGCGATCAGGACGACCAGCGCCATGATCCAGGCGCTGCCGAGTGAAGTCGCGGCGATCGTGCCCATTGCGGTGTTGCGCTTGCCCGCGAGCAGATTTTCCTTGGCCTTGCGCTCGGCGACGGCGTGAATCAGGCGCGAAAGCAGCCACATGCCGGCGGCCACGAGATAGGCCACGATCGAGAGATCAAAAAGGATGAAAACCGGCAGCGCGATCGCCAGGGCGATCAGGTCCAGGTTTGCAAGAATGTTGAGGCTGCGTCTACCCATGTCCCCTTCGAGGGATCTCTTTGGTGCAAGCGTCGTCAAGGGGGCGGAACTATATCCGAACAGTCCTGCTCACGCGGCCACCCAAAGGCAACGTGACAAGTGACACGAGACTGCTTGGCTAAGCCAAAAACCTGCCTTTTATTCAGGGCCGCTGCGGGCACGCGGACCCTTGATGATCTCAAGCACGTAAACGAGGTAAATCGTGACCCCGACCGCGGCCAGGATCACCGCCACCATGAAAATCGTCCAGGCCGGATCGAAGTGGCCGCGATCGTCGCTGTAAGGGACCAGCCTCAGGGCCAGCGCGAGCCCGGCCAGGACCAGCGTCCAGCCGTAGAGGTAGGCGAGCGTTCGCCGCTGCGAGAAGCCGATGTTGGCCATGCGGTGATGGAAGTGCCAGCGGTCGGCCTGGTAGATCGGCTGGTGGTACTTGAGGCGCTTGGCGACCACGAAGGCCGTGTCGAAGATCGGCACCGCGAGGATCACCAGGGGAAAAGCGAGCGCGACCACGGCGTTCGTCTTGAGCGCCCCCTGGATCGAGACGATGGCGATCATGTAGCCGAGCAGGTTGGAGCCGGTGTCGCCCATGAAGCTCGAGGCCGGCGGGAAGCCGTGGCGCAGGAAGCCGAGCGCGCCGCCGGCGGTGATCGCGGCCAGCACGCCGGCCTCGTTGCGGTCCAGTGAAAGCGCGATCACGGCCATCGCGGTCGCGGCGATCGCGATCACTCCGGCCGCGAGGCCGTCGATCCCGTCGATCAGGTTGATGATGTTGATCACCGCGACGATGCCGATGATGGTCAGGGGGTAGGCGGTCCACCCGAGCTCGAAGCCGCCGATGAACGGGATGGTCAGCGCGTCCGGCCGGACCCCGGCGATCACCGGAATCGAGGCGCCGGCGGCCTGCCCGATCAGCTTGACCAGCGCCGGCAGGTCGAAGATGTCGTCGAGCGCACCGACCAGGGCGACCGCGACCGCACCGAGCAGGATCGCGGTGACCTCGTTGTTGGTCGGCAGCCAGATCCAACCGGCGATTTCGATCCCGGCGAGGATCGCCACCCCGGACATGCGTGGCGTCGGCGTCGTGTGCTGGCTGCGCGGGCCGGGGGTATCGATCGCGCCGACGCGCCGGGCCAGCAATTCGGCGGCCGGGACCGTCGCCCAGCAGATCAGCGTCGCCGACAGGAAGGCAAGTATCGCGTCAGAGGTCCCTTCCATGAATGGAAGGGTTTCACAGAGACCGGAGCCTCAGGTCAGTCGGGAGGTGTCCAGTCAGGTCCTAGTGCTCCAAGGACGCCTTCGACGAGGATTTCGGGATCGCGCGGCTCCCTCGCGCCGGGGGTGCCGAAACGCTTGACCAGTTCGAGCTGATCCGGGCTCTCCAGGACGAGCAGTTTGCCTTCGTCGATCAGGGCCTCGTCGACCCCGCCCATGCGCCCCGCGAAGGTCGTGTAGACCGGAGTCCCCAGGGCCACCGCCTCGCGATTCATCGTGCCACCGGCGCTGACCACCAGGTCGGCGTAGGCGATCAGGCTCTGGGCGTCGATCGCGTGATCGGGCACGATCAGGTTCGGTGAGTTCCGTCCGCGGGCGGCCGCCCCCTGGGAATCGGTGCGCGGAATGACCACGGCGGTGACGCCATCGGTCCCGGCCAGACGTTCGATCACCTGCTCGTAAAGCGGGTTGTCGGCGTGATACTCGGAGGTCTCCGGCGGCGGCCGGACCACGACCAGGACCCGCTCCCGGTCGATGCCGAGCTCATTGATCACCGCCGGATCGGGCTCGAACCCGGCCAGGTAGTAGTCCTCCTTGAGGCCGGGGTACTGGACCAGCTTCTTGCCCTTGGCGCCGACTTTGGCCATGCGCTCGGGCGGGATCGTGTCCGGCACCAGGACGCGTTTCGCGATGCGGAAGGCCAGCTGGCGCTGGAGCCCCGCGAACTCGTAGTCCTGGAGCTGGGCCGAAGGGATCAGGAACGTCGCCGAGACCAGGGCCAGGTCGACCGAACCGTGGGCGACCGCCAGGTCCGGGCGGAACTTCCAGACGATGCGCCCCAGCTTGAACGAGCGGCCGGCGAGCGCCCGCCCCTTGCCGAGCTTCGAGCCGCCGCCGTGGGCGCCGACCACGGTGTGCTCGATGCCGAGCAGGTCGAGGATGCCGACCGTCTGGCCGTATTCCCGGGCGGTCACCAGGACCTCGTCCCCGCGCTCCTTGAACCGATCGATGACCGGCTTCAGGACCAGTGGGTGGGCCGCCGCGGTGCAGTCGAACCAGACCTTCATTGCCGCCCCGGCGGGTCTCGGGGGAACTCGGATCTCAAGTAATCAACCGAGGCCGGGATAAAGCGGATACTTGTCGATCAGAGCGCGGCTGCGCGCGATCAGCGATTCCCGCTCGCCCTCGAAGCCGTCCGACAGTGCGGTCGCGATGATCGCGGCGATCTCGGTCATGTCCTCGGGCGTGAAACCACGGGTGGTCAGCGCGGGCGTGCCGATCCGTAGTCCCGAAGGATTCATCGGCGGGCGCTCGTCGAAGGGGATGGCGTTGCGGTTGACGGTGATGCCGACCTGGTCGAGCCGGTCCTCCCCGGTCTGTCCGTCGAGTCCGGTCGACGTCAGGTCGACCAGCACCAGGTGGACGTCGGTGCCGCCGGTGAGCACGTCGATGCCACCGTCGATCAGCCCGGCGGCCAGCGCCTGGGCGTTGTTGATGGTCCGGCGCTGCCGTTCGGCGAATTCGTCGGTCGAAGCCAGGCCCAGTGCAACCGCCTTGGCCGCGATCACGTGCATCAGCGGCCCGCCCTGCTGGCCGGGGAACACGGCGCGGTTGATGTCGGCCTTCAGATCCTCCGTGCTGAGGATCATTCCGCTACGCGGGCCACCGAGGGTCTTGTGGATGGTGGTGGTGACCACATCGGCGTACGGCACCGGGTTGGGGTGCTCGCCGGCGGCGACGAGGCCCGCGAAATGGGCCATGTCGACCATCAGCCTGGCGTCGACCGAATCGGCGATCTCGCGGAAGGCGGGGAAATCGAGTTGACGGGGGTAGGCGGACCAGCCGGCGACGATCAGGTCCGGCCTGGTTTCGGCCGCGAGACGGGCGACCTCGTCCATGTCGACTCGCAGATCCTCCCGGGACACGTGGTAGGGCACGACGTTGTAAAGCTTGCCCGAGACGTTCAGCTTCATGCCGTGGCTGAGGTGGCCGCCGTGATCGAGGGCCAGGCCCATGATCGTGTCGCCGGGTTCGATCAGCGCCATGTAGGCGGCGTTGTTGGCCTGCGCCCCCGAATGCGGCTGGACGTTGGCGTGGCCGGCGCCGAAGAGCGCCTTGGCGCGGTCGATCGCCAGCGTCTCGACGATGTCGACCTGTTCGCAGCCACCGTAGTACCGGCGGCCGGGGTAACCCTCGGCGTACTTGTTGGTCAGGACCGACCCGGCGGCCTCGAGTACGGCCCGCGGCACGAAGTTCTCCGAAGCGATCATCTCCAGCGTGTCGCGCTGACGGGCCAGCTCGCCGTCGAGGGCGGCCGCCACTTCGGGGTCGACATCAGCCAGTTCGGCGTCGAGAAGACTCTCGGTGAGGGCGCTCATCGGTTCAAAGGACCTTTCGACTCTGACCAGCCGATCGGCTGGTACCACACGGACAGGAAACGAACGTTCAGAGTAGCAACGCCGGTGGTCCCCCCGGGAAGAGTGTTTACCGGCCGGACTCCCGGTTTTCGAAGTACTCGTTGCCTTCGATGTCGATTCGCGGCACGATGCGGTCGAGCCATGCCGGGAACCACCAGTTCGATCGTTTCATCAGGATCATCACCGCAGGCACCAGCATGCACCTGACGATGGTGGCGTCGATCGCCACCGCAAAGGCCAGGCCCACCCCGAACTGCTTGACGACGGGATCGCCGCTCAGGACGAAACTGAAGAACACCGCCACCATGATCAGCGCGGCCGAAGTGATCACCCGGCCCGAGGTGGTGACACCGGCGATCACCGACGAGTCGCTGTCGCCGGACTTGTGCCAGGCCTCCTTGATCTGGGTCAGCAGGAAGACCTCGTAGTCCATCGAGAGGCCGAAGAGGATCGCGAACATGACCAGGGGCAAGAAGCTCACCACCGGTACGGCCCCTTCGAGGCCGATCAGACTCGCACCGTGACCCTCCTGGAACACGAAGGTGACCAGCCCGTAGGCGGCTCCGATCGAAAGCAGGTTCATCACGGCAGCCTGCAGCGGCACGACAATCGAGCGGAAGGCGAGCACCAGGACGAGGAACGACAGCAGCACCACTGTGAAGATCACCTGGGGCAGCTTGTCGCCGATCTCGTCAGCCAGGTCGACGTTGCCGGCAGTGGAGCCGCCCACGTGGGCTGCGGATTGGGTGCCGTCCAGCGCTCTTGGAATCGTCGTGTCACGCAAGAGGTTGATTGTGTCCTGAGTGGCAAACGAGGACGGAGAAGTGGTCGGCACCGCGTTGAAGATCGCGGCGTCGCCGGACTTGTCGAATGTGGCCGGTGTGACCTCGTCTATCCCCTTGGTCTTGGCGATCGCCTGTTCCAGTGACATGACGTCATTCCTGGCGCCGACCTCCATCGCGATCAGCAGTGGGCCATTGTTACCCACCCCGAATCCCTCGCTGGTCAGTACGTACGCGCGATGAGCATCGGTCGATTTCGGCATCGCGGAATCGTCCTCCTGGCCGAGATCCAGGTTTCGCACCGGCAGGGCGATGACCAGGAGGATCAGGACGCTGAACAAGGCGGCCGCGACCGGGTGTCGGGCCACCCCTTCAGCCCAGCGCCGCCAGCCATGGCTGGGGTGAGCGGCGGAGGTGTCGTGCGGCAGCGGGATGCGCAACCGGTCGATGCCGTGCCCGACCATGGCGAGGATCGCCGGAAGCAGCGTGACCGAAGCCAGCATCGCCACGGCGACGGCGACGGCAGCGGAATATCCCAGGGTCCAGACCAGCGGGATTCCGGCCAGGCCGAGCGAGAGAAGTGCCAGGATGACCGTGGTGCCCGCGAAGACCACGGCTCCGCCGGCGGTTGCCGCCGCGCGGGCGGCCGCCTCCTGGGGCTCGTGCCCTTCGTGCATCGCCTGTCTGTGCCGGGTGACCACGAAGAGCGCATAGTCGATGCCGACTCCGAGGCCGATCATCGTCGCCAGGGTCGGGGCCACTGTGGAGATCGTTGCGAAGTTGCTGAAGACGGTCAGCAGGCCCGTGCTCACGGTCAGACCGAAGATCGCAGTCAGGATCGGCAGGCCCATCGCCACGATCGTGCCGAAGGTGAGGGCGAGTACGAGCATCGCCATGACCAGGCCCACCGCTTCGCTCGATTCGGTCGAGGGGGACGAAACCTGATCGCCCAGGTAGCCACCCACCGCTACCTCGATGCCGGGGGCTGACGAGTGGGTCTTGTCAACCAGGTGATCAGCGTCTTCGTCGCTCAGGTCCCCGGGCGCGTCGCGCAGCACCATCGAGGCATACGCGATCGTGCCGTCTTTGGAGATCTGCCCGGCGGTCGCCTGGGTGAACGGACTGTTGATCGAAGTGATCAGTTTGTCGTTGGACAGCTCCGAGATCGATGATTTGACCGTCTTCTCGTTGGCCGAGTCGGTGATCTTGCCCTTTTCAGCCTTATAAAGCACCGGAATCGAGCCGTTGGCCTGCTCCGGGAACTTGTCGGCCACCAGGTCGGTCGCCGCCTGGCTGTCTTTGCCGGGCAAGGTCAGATCGTCGGCGAACTGCTTGCCCAGGGCGCTCGAAAGCAGGCTGACCCCGATCGCGAGGACGATCCAGAAGGACACCACGAGGCGGCGGTGCCGGATGCAGAAGCCGGAAAGGGAGTAGAGGCGGCCGGTCATGCTGTCTGCGACCTGTTCATGGACTAGACCGTCCGCTCGACGTCGGTGATCTCGTTGACCCGGCGCTCGTGACGGCCGCCTTCGAAGCCTTCTTTCAGGAACTCGTCGACGATCGGCGCCGCTTCCTCGGAGCTCAGCCGCTGGCCGGAGAGAGTGAGCACGTTGATGTCGTTGTGACGGCGGGCCATCTCGGCCTCGGCCACGTCGTGGGCGTTGACCGCCCGGATCCCGTGGATCTTGTTGGCGACGATCGCGACGCCGTTACCCGAACCGCAGACGAGCACGCCGCGATCGGCCTTATCCCCGGCGACCAGGCTCGCCGCCTCGGCGGCGAACGGCGGATAGTCGGTCGATTCGGCGGAGTGCGTACCGACGTCGGTGACCTCATGGCCGGCGGCCTCGAGCCTGCCTTTAACGGCTTCTTTCAAAGCGAAACCAGCATGGTCGGCCCCCATTGCGATGCGCATCGGGCGAGGATACCTATCTCGACGTCGTCCTGTTTGGGTAATAATTATTTTGTGACCAAGGTTGTCGTCAAGGGAACGGTCGCCGTTTTTGTGGTGACCATATCTGGGCTCAGCCTCTCCGCCAGTGCTGCCACGCAGGGGAATGGGCCCTGCCAGGCGAAGACGAATCTGGCGAAACTTCGCTGCCCTGACCTCAAGATCAGCAAGCCGAGGGACATGTACGCCCAGCACCTGAACGGCCACGTGCTGCTGCGCGCGGAGAACAACATCAAGAGCCGCGGCCAGGGACCGATGGAGTTGCGCGGCCGACGCGATCACCAGCGCTCGATGAACGTGACCCAGGCCATCAAAAGACGATCCGGCGGCTACGCGCTCTACCCGACCCAGGCCCGCCTGCGCTTCTTCAACGTCGGCTCATACTGGGGCGGGTCCTTCTGGAAGGTCGCGCACCCGCTGCGATTCGAACTCTGGAAGCTCGGCAACCGCGGCCGGAAGAGGAAACTCGTCCGGACCGGACCGAAGCAGTTCTACTGCTTCCGCGACCTCGAACGAACCAGACCGGGACCGGGTTCACCAGCCGATGCCGTCTACCCCTCCTGCAACCAGGACCCGAACGAGCACGAGGTCACTCTGGGCACCTCGGTCGGCTGGTCGGACATCTACCCCTCGGACTACGACAACCAGTGGATCGACGTGACCGGGCTAAGGGGCTGTTACGCCTACGTACTCCGCCTGGATCCGTTCAATTCCCTGTTCGAATTGAACAAGAACAACAACGTGGCCCAGAGGACCGTGAAGTTGCCCTGGCGCGGTCTTAGTCACAAAGGCTGTTGAGTAGTCGGTCTACCGTCTTGGCGGGCCGCTGAAGGTATACGGAAGCCGCCGGAGGCGGCTTTTACTTATTCCGATACCCCGTGGGCCCGGGTGAAGCCGTTCTGTGCCGCGTTGTAGGCCTATATGCACTAAACGCGGCAAAGAACAGCGAGAATTGGCCTGGCGCGGGGCGAGGGTTCACGAAGATGGGCTACCGCGGGGGCGGGCAAAACCGAATTAGGAGAACAGGCCTGGAGTTTTTGCCCTCTCTCCGCTATCACAGTTCTGGAATAAGGCACCGAATTTGCCTTCGGGCAAATCCGGTGTTTGCTGCAGTGAGCGGTGCTCTGAGACATCGCACGGGTCAGGCCGGGTTCACCGCCCCCGCGGTAGACAGACCGTTAGTGCCCCAGCGCAGCAATCAGGTCTCCGCGGCTCATTCCGCCGTCACGCAGCACAGTCCAGGTTCCGTGTTCGTCGAGGTCGGTGAGGTCGACCACTGTTGAAGGCAACCCCGTAAGCCTTCCGCCGTCGATGGCGAGGTCCACGGCTTCGCGGACCTCGGGTACGACTCCGGCGAATGAGGATGTCGGTGGCTCGCCGCTCAGGTTGGCGCTCGTCTGGAAGATCGGGCAGCGGGCTCCCATGAGTGGGCCTTCAATCACCCGGATGCCGAGCCGGGAAGGATCTTCGCGGCAGGCCAGCGGGTAGCGGTGGCGCGGGTTCGGGACGACCAGGGTCACCGGGCCGGGCAGGAGCTTTCCGGCCGCCTCCCCCACCTTCTGGCCGAGGTCGCGGATCAGCTCGCGCATGGCCAGCGGGGAGAAGTACATGACTGCCGACGGCCTGCCGTCGTCCCGGCCCTTGATCTGGTGGATTCGCTCGACCGCTTTCTCGTCGAGGGGGTCGCAGGCGAGGCCATAGATCCCGTCAGATGGGAAAAGAACGACTTCGCCCTTGCTGATGCAGCTCTCGAGGGCCTGCCGGGCGGCGTCCCCGGCGTTGATGTCGGTCGCGACGACTTTCACGACCAGATCATCTCAATCCGCGGACTCCGGCGAAACGCTTCGGCCCTTACCGAACACGACCCTGCCGATGCCGGCCAGGTCCGGCCAGAGGGTCACGTCCGGGAAACCGGCCTTCTCGACCAGCTCACTGACAACCTCGCCCATGCCGTGTCCGATCTCGAGGCCGATCGCCCCGCAGACGATCCCGCTGCCGGGCAGCTCGCCCAGCACTTCTTCGAAGGTCTCGTACCCGGTCTTGCCGCCGAACACGGCGACTTCGGGCTCCCAGCTCCTGATCTCCGGCGGCAGCCCTGCCCCGTCGGCCACATACGGCAGGTTGGCCAGGATCAGGTCGAAGCTGCCGCCGTCGGGCAGTGAGCCGACCTCGAACTCGACCCGGTCGTCGAGGCCGAGGTTGACCGCGTTGGCCCGGGCCACAGCGATCGCTTCCACTGAGACGTCGGTGGCGACGACTTCGCATTCGGGGATCTCGTTGGCGACGGCGAGGCCGATCGCGCCCGAGCCCGTGCCGATCTCGAGCAGGGTCTTCGGCTTCAGCTCGAGGGCCAGCTCGACCAGCATCTCGGACTCGGGCCGCGGGACCAGGACCCGGGGGTCGACGATCAGGTCGATGTAGCGGAATCCCTTGCTGCCGAGGATGTAGGCGACGGGCTCACGGCGCAGACGGCGACGGACCGCGGTCGCGAACGACCTCGACTGCGCCGGGGTGAGCGCCGTGTCCGGCTCGCTGATCAAGTTGGACCGGTCGCGCCCGGTGACTCCGGAAAGCAGGACTTCGGCGTCGAGCCGGGGCATCTGGATGCCCGCCGCGCGGAACGATTCGACCGCGGAGCTCAGCGCGTCGCCCTGCGGTGAACCTTCGGCGATGGGTGATTCGGCCATCAGACCGCCTGCGCTTCCAGCAATTGGCGCTTCTCTTCACCGGCGAGCGCGTCGGTGAACTCGTTCAGGGATCCGTTCAGAACCCCGTCCAGGTCATGCGAGGTGAACTTGATGCGGTGGTCGGTCACCCGCCCCTGGGGGTAGTTGTAAGTGCGGATCTTCTCCGACCGCTGGCCGGTGCCGACCTGGGCCTTGCGCTCGGACGCGATCTCGGCGTGCTGCTCGGCCAGCTGGCGCTCGTAAATCCGGGCGCGCAGGACCCGCATCGCCTTCTCTCGATTCTGAAGCTGGGATTTTTCGTCCTGCATTGACACCACGACTCCCGTCGGCTTGTGAGTGATCCGCACAGCGGAATCAGTGGTGTTGACCGACTGACCACCCGGCCCGGACGAGCGGTAGACATCGATCTGAAGATCGTTCTGGTCGATCCGGACTTCGACCTCTTCGGCTTCCGGCAGCACGGCGACGGTCGCCGTCGAGGTATGGATGCGTCCCTGGGACTCGGTCTCCGGCACCCGCTGGACCCGGTGGGTCCCGCCCTCGTACTTGAATACCGAGTAGGCCCGTTCGCCCTTGACCGCGATCGTGACGTCCTTGAAGCCGCCGTGTTCGGCCGCGGATTGAGAAAGCACCTCGTACGAGTAGCCGCGCTCATTGGCGTACCGGGTGAGCATCTTGAAGAGGTCTCCCGCGAACAGCGCGGCCTCGTCCCCGCCGGTGCCGGCCCGGATCTCGACGATCACGTTCTTGTCGTCGTTCGGGTCGCTGTCGACCATCGCCAGCCGGATCGCTTCATCAAGTTCGGCCATCCGGGCCGGAGCTTCGTTCACGACCTTCTGGAGCTCTTCGTCGTCGCCGGTCTCTTCGAGCAGCTCGCGCGCGCCCTCAAGGTCGTCGGCGAGCGTGTTGTACTCGGTGACCAGCTTGAAGGCAGGGGCGATCTGCCGGTATTCACGACCGACTTCCGCATACCGCTCGCGGTCGTTGATCACTTCCGGATCACTCATGTCCCGCTCGAGCTCGGCGAAGCGTTGCTCGATCTGTTCAGCCAGTTTCCGAATCACAGAAAACAGTGTGACGGGCCGGGCACCTTTCGGTGCGGCCGCGACGGCACCGGGGATTCAGGCAACTATCTCGATCGGTTCGAGCCAGGCGTCTTCTTCGGGCTTCTCCTGCTCGAGCACCGCGTTCAGCGAGGCGATCGCGACTTCGAGCTGGCTCTCGTCGGGTTCGCGGGTGGTCAGGTTCTGGAGCATCAGCCCGGGCCACATCACGCCGCGCACCCACCGCTTGTCGCGGTTGCGGCCGGCCCACCGGATCACTTCGTAAGACAGGCCGGCGATCAGCGGCACGCCGAGGATCCGGGAGAGCAGCAGCCAGTACCAGGCGGGCAGGCCGAGCGGGGCGAACACGAAGATCGCCAGAACCATGACGATCAGCAGGAAGCTGGTTCCGCAACGCGGATGAAGTCGCGAGTAGAGCTTGGCCCGGGCCGGGACCAGTTCGTCCTCGGCCTCGTAACAGGAGATCGTCTTGTGCTCGGCGCCGTGGTACTCGAAGACCCGCCGCAGATCCTTGAGGCGGCTGATCAGGACGATGTATCCGATGAAGATCGCGGTGCGCAGCACTCCTTCGACCAGCCAGAAGAGCACCGCGGAATCAAGCTGGTCGCGGAAGAGGCTGGTCAACCCGACCGGGATCACGAAGAAGAGCCCGATCGCCAGGGCGAGCGAGACCACGATCGTCATCGCCCAGGCGAACCCGCCGATCTCTACCTGTTCTTCCGCTTCCTCCTCGGACAGCTGGGCGTTGGCCGAGATGCCAAGCGCTTCGAAACCGATCTTCATCGACTCGGCCAGGGCGACGACGCCGCGCACCACCGGCCAGCGCAGCACGCGGTGGCGCCGGGCCCAGGAGACGATGGTCTCGGAGGTGACGTCGATCTTGCCACCTGGCTTCCGCACAGCGACGGCCCAGGTGGTTACGCCGCGCATCATCACGCCTTCGAGCACGGCCTGACCGCCCACGGGGGCGTCACGCTTCGCGACCAGTGCTCCGTCGGGCATCACCCTCGCGTCAACGAAGGTCTCAAGGGAACCGTTCCGGCCAGTGACTTCCCCGGCCGGAGGATTACTCCTGACCGGCGGCAGCCTTGGCCCGCTTGGCGGCACGGCGCTGGAAGCGTTCGACGCGTCCACCGGTGTCAACGAGCTTCTGCTTGCCGGTGTAGAACGGATGGCAGGCGGAGCAGAGTTCCACGTGAAGATCGGACTTGGTCGACCGCGTGTAGAACTGGTTGCCACACGAACAGTGAACGTTGGCCAAGGTGTATTCGGGATGGATGTCTGCCTTCATAGACACAATTCTAGAGAAGACGTCAAGCCGACACCCTTGCGGTTAGAAGAATTGGCCGAGAAACAGCGATCCAAGGTGGTAATTACGGGTTTCTCCGGGATGATCCGGCAAGGATTTCCGCCGGAATCCCCGGCTCACGTGCCGGCACGGCACTATCGCCGGGGATTCCGGCGGTACTGACGAAGCCAGTCGCCCGGAGAAACCCGTAATTTGCGGCAGGTTTTCCGTCCGATGTGAAGAAGAGACTTTCCATAACCCCTGTGGTAGGAGAGGATTGCCCCAATGGCTAAAGAGGTATTCGATCAAGCTCGTCCCAAGAGTGTGAAGGCCCAGCTTTTTGCTGAAGCTTTCAGTGGCTGTGACGAGTGGGTAGTGCCGCCCCGGAAGCCTCGCCCGACCCCTGAGTCCCTGTTTGACGCTCACGCGCCCAGGTTCCAGGATGTCGAGCTTGACTTCCGCGAAGCTGCCTGATCCCTAACGGATGACAGTCACCGTCAGCTTGCGATCCTTGAAGATCGCGGTGCCTCCGGTAGTGCTGTAACGCATCGAGAACAGCCTCGTGCCGGCGGACGACGGCATGACTATCCATCCCGCGCGCACCCTGCTGCCCACGCCTGCGTCGGCCCCGCTCGCGGCCGTGCCGGGAGTAGAGAACTTCGACTGGAATGCGGCTGAGCCGCTGGACATGATCAGTGAGGGGTTCGGCACCAGGGTCGGCTCGTAGAGGTCGATCTTGGCCGTGTTGTTGCCGGTGGCCCGCATCGAGGCCTCGGCCTGGATCGCGACCATCGCCCCTTCGGGAACCTTGACCGTGGTGTTGGGTCCACCGAGGTCGACCGGGACTTTCGACGTGGTCGTGCCTTCAGCGGCGACGCTCGAGACACCGTTGAGCCGCAGCTTGTAAGACCCGACGTTGCCGTCCTTGATCTGCTTGCTGTAGATCGCGGCCGGCTTGATCTTGTGGGTCGCCACCGACTTGTCGGCGAGCTTGTCGGTCGAAACTGCCTTCGGAGCGATGTCATCGCGCTTGACCGAGAACTTGCCCGAGAGCGCGGTGGCGGTGCCACCCAGGGCGAGGAATACGGCGAACACAGCGACGACCATCGACGGAGAAGGTCTCCACCATGGCTTCTTTCCTGAACTCATCTTTGCTCCTCCTGTTTCGTAAACACGTATGTGCCTATTAATAACCCGCTAACGAAACGAAAAGATCGCTTTCGTCGCCTGCTACTTACCTACCCGTATTTCCGCAAAGAAAAAGGGCGCCCGATCGGCGCCCTTGTTCGAATTCAGTTGTCGCTGAGACTCAGGTCTCGGTGTAAAGCGGTCCGTCGCCACCCTCGGGGAGGGTCAGGCGGCCGCCCTTGGCCGTGATCGCACCACACTGGACGCAGTTCGAGGCGGTGACGTTGACGTCGACGATCTCGGCTCCGGCTTCGAGCTGGTCCTCCGGGATCTCGTAGACCTGGGCCGGGCACATCGAAACCCAGGTCTGCGCGATCTCCCGCGGGACTTCGGTCTGAATGCGCACGTGGTTCGGCGCGTCGTCGCGGGTCGAATTGCCCGAGAGGAAGACCGACGACAGCTTGTCGAAGGTGTAGGTGCCGTCCGGCTTCGGATAGTCGTCGGCGGCCTTGCCGATCTCCATCTTGTAGGTCGCGTCGTCGTGGTTCTTCCAGTGACCACCGGGGAAATGACCCTGGGTCGCGGTCATCATCGAAGCCATGGCGCCACCGAAGAAGAAGCCCCTGGTGAAAGGCTGGCTGGCGTTGCGCGACTTGTAGAGGTCCTTTTCGATCATCGACTTGTGGACCTTCTCGTCGTAGGCCGAGAAATCGACCGAGTCCTTCTCGAGCGCGTCGATGATCGCTTCGGCGGCGTACATGCCGGCGTGCATCGCGTAGTGGACACCCTTGAGCTCGGCGACGTTGACCATGCCGGCGTTGTCCCCGGCCATGACCATGCCCGGCACGGCGAGACGCTTGGGCATCGACCAGTAACCACCCATCGGGATCGTCTTGGCTCCCCAGCCGACACGCTTGCCGCCCTTGAGGATCTTCTTGACGAAAGGATGCTGCTTGAACTGCTGGAGCACGTCGTGGACCGAGAAGGTGGCGTCGGTGTAATCAAGACCGGCCACGAAGCCGATCGAAACCTTGTTGTCCTCCATCGGGTAGATGAAGGATCCGCCGAACTCCTTGTACTTGGCGGACTTGCGCAGTGGCCAGCCCATGGTGTGGATCACCTGGTCAAGCGGCTCTTCGACCTCCCAGACCTCTTTGACGCCGAGCTCGAACCGCTGCGGGTCGAGGCCGTTGATGTCGAAGTGGTCGAGGGCGGCGTAGGTCAGGTGGCCGACCACGCCTTCGGCCAGCACGGTCGCCTTGGCGATCAGGTCCGAGCCGGGCTCGAAGTTGCCGAGCTCCTGGCCCTCGCGACCGCGGCCACGATCGCCGGAGCGAACGCCCTTGACGATCTGGTCCTCGACCAGCAGCTTGTCGGCCGCGGTCTCGGTGAGGATGTATGCGCCCATCTCCTCGGCCTTCTCGGCGAGGAAACGGGAGAGCTTGGCGACTGAGGTGACGTAGTTGCCGTGGTTCTTGAAGTTCGGCGGCATCGGCTTGAGCGGCAATGCCTGCTTCTCGGTGAGGAGGTAAACCGCGTCCTTGGTCACCTCGCGGTAGACCGGCCACTCGGAACGCGGCATGTCGGGGAAAAGCTCCTCCATCGCCGACGGGCGCATGTTGGCGCCGGACATCGCGTGGGCTCCGGCGACCTTGCCCTTCTCGACCACGGCGACCGGGACCTCGCCCAGCTTCTCGGCCAGCTCGGGGCGATCCTCGAGCAGCTGCAGCATCTTGATCGCGGCGGCGAGTCCGGCCGGACCTGCACCGACGATTGCGGCGCCTACTTCAATGCGCTCGTCTTCCGGATCGGTCGGCCGGGCGATTACGCTTTCGGAGCTGAAGGGAGGCGGATACTCGGAGGGCGCTACGGGGGGCATTGGAACGATCCTTTCGGGAAGGCGAACTGTGGGAAAAGCTTAGTCAGAGGCCTCGGAAGGCGGTGTGGCATCCACACCGCCCTCCGGGTCGCCAGCAGTGTCTGCCTCAGCCCTTCCTGGCCTTGAGAGCCTCGGTGAGCTTGGGCATGATCTTGTTTAAGTCACCAACGATGCCGAGGTCGGAGAACTCGAAGATCGGCGCGTTCGGATCCTTGTTGATCGCGACGATGTTCTCGGAGTTCTGCATTCCGACCTTGTGCTGGATGGCGCCGGAAACTCCGACCGCCAGGTACAGCTTCGGCGCGACCGTCTTGCCGGTCTGACCGATCTGTCCGGCATAGGGCCACCAGCCGGCGTCGACGACGGCACGCGTCGCGGCAACGGCTGAGTTGTCGAATGCGCCGGCGAGTGCCTCGGCACCGTCGAAGCCTTCGGCTGAGCCGAGTCCACGACCGCCACCGATCAGAACGTCAGCGGCTTCGATGTCGATGTCGGCGCCACGCTGCTCGCCGCGGGTGATCATCTGAGCCTTGGTCGACCATTCGGACAGCTCGACGTCGAGGTCAACGATCTCGGCGCTGCCACCGGTCTCCTTGATGTCGAACGCGTTGAGGCGGCCGATGATGATGCCGGGTTCGCTGACGTAACCGACGTCGGCGATCTGCGAGTCCTGCAGGATCGGCCGCTCGGAAATCAGCTTGCCTCCGTCGACCTTGACCTTGGTGACTTCCATGGTCACACCGGCGCCCAGGCGGGCCGTGAGTCCGGCACCGATCTCGAACCCGAGCAGACCGCCGCCGAACAGCGCGTAGCTGATGTCGTTCTCGGTGATGACCTTGGCCATCACGTCGACGATCGGCTGGGCGAGGCCCTCGGTCACGTTCTTGGCGCGGTAGACCTTGGTGACTCCGTAGTTACCGAGTCCCTGCGCGCCTTCGTCGGAAATGTCCCCGACGATGACCGCTGCGGCCTCGGTACCGAGCTCACCAGCCAGCTTGGCGGCCTCGGAAAGGGCGCCGAGCGAGTTCTTGTTGAAGTTGCCCTCGTCATCATGCAGGGCGTAAACCAGGATGCCAGCCATCAGATCAGCTTCCTTTCGTCGAGCCAGGCAACGATCTTTTCGACCGTCTCGTTGGTGTCTTCGTCTTCTATGATCTCGCCGGCCTGCTTCGGGGGCGGCGGGTTCAGGGAGATGACGGTGGTCTGGGAGCCGGCTTCGCCGACCTGACCGGGATCGATGCCGACGTCACCGGCGGACTTGGTGTCCAGCGGCTTCTTCTTGGCACCCATGATCGCCTTGAGGCTGGGGTAGCGGGGCTCGTTGATCGCGTCGCCGACGGAGATGACCGCGGGCAGCGCGAGGGAGACCGTGTCGTAGCCGTACTCGGCCTGACGCTCGCATCGCAGCTTGCCATCCTCGACGTCCATCTTCACGACCTGGGTCAGTGAGGGCATCTTGAGGTGGTCGGCCACGACGGCACCGATCGTGTAGCACTCGCCGTCGTCGGACTGCTGTCCGAGGAGGACGACATCCGGGCTCTCGGACTCGAGCACCTTGGCCAGGGCGAGGCCCGTGGCACAGACGTCGGAGCCGAGAAGGGCGTCGTCAGAGAGGTGGACCGAACGGTCGGCACCGAGGGCGACGGCCTTCTGCAGGGCGCGCTGGGCGGAACCGGGTCCCATGGTGACGGCAACTACTTCGTCAACCTGGAGGTCGCCGCCTTCTTTGAGCTGCATGGCAGCCTCAATGGCGTGGGTATCGAAGGGATTGAGGTTGTTCTCGCCGCTACGATCGAGCCGCATGCTGCCGGTATCGATGCGCTTTTGTACCGCGGCGTCTGGCACCTCTTTCACCAGGACGCAAATCTTCAAGTGAAGCCTCCTCTTAGGGGGGGTGAGTTGGTGAGCCGAAAAACGGATGCAGGTGCGGAATCTTACCGACTGTGGACAAAAGTTGACTGACCAGTCAATCGGGCGTGATTCCGGTCAGTTCCTGACAAAGCTCGTACAGCTTCCTGCGGTCCTCCGGAGACTCCCTGGTTCGGGGGATCCGATACTTCGGCCGGGGGGTCCTGTCTTCGAAGAATTCGCCGCCCGGAGCGTCTTCGGGAGCGGCACCGCACAACCAGACGGCCGTATCGGCACCTTCGGCCGGTGTCCGCAGGATCGGGCCTAGAACCCGGTGAAAACCCGGCAGGGCCTTGCTCATGCCGGGAGTGACCGCCCAGCCCGGGTGTACCGAATAGAAGATGGGGCCTGCCGGGGAATGCCTGCGGTTCCATTCCTCGCTGAGCATCACCTCGGCCCGCTTGGCCTGGGCGTAGAAGGCAGTCGGTGAATAGTCGCGCCGGTCGAGTTGCGGGTCGTCGAGGTTGAAACCGCTGGAGTACATGCCACCCGACGACATCGTGACCACCCGGCCGTCGTCGCTTTCTTTCAGGCGATCCATCAGCAACTCGGTCAGGAGGAAGGGCCCGAGCACGTTGGTCGCGAAGGTCAGCTCGAATCCGTCGTTGGTGTGCTCGCGCTCCGGCGGCATCACACCGGCGTTGTTGATCAGTACGTCCAGGTCCTCGTCGGCCTCGAGGAACTCCCGCGCGAAAGTACGGATCGATTCGAGATCGGACAGGTCGCAGATGTGAAGGGTCGGCTCCGCTCCGGACAGGTTGGCTATTTCGTCCCTTGCGGATTCACCCTTCTCCCGGTTGCGACAGACCATGTGGACTTCGGCTCCGCACCGGGCGAGGTCGAGCGCCGCCGCCTTGCCGAGTCCCGAGTTGGCACCGGTGACCATGACGGTCCGCCCTTCGAGCCAGACCGGCTGCCAGGAGAACATCCGCTTCCGGGCCCGGTAGCCGATCGCGCTGAAGCCAGGCACCACCGCGAAATCCATCCCCTGATCGACGAATTCGGCCAGTTTTCGTCCGAAAAGCGCCATTCAGATCTTCAAGGGCAGGCTCACCGGGGGATCAGAGCCAGCTGGCGAGACCCAGAGACAATCCCAGGACGAGGTTGACCGCGGCCATCGATCCAACCACCTTGACCTGACGGCGATGGTTCTTGCCCATATCGAAGACCCAGGCCGCGACCCCGAAGAAGGTGCCATAACCGAAGATCACGATCAGCGGGATGAACGGCTCGTTCCACCACCAGTATTCCCAGTGAAAGTAGCCGGTCGACACGAGGAAGAGCTCGATGATCACACAGATCACCGAGAACCCGAGGACGAGCGCGAGACGGTTGTTCACGCCGAGGATCTTCGCCTTGGGGTCGGAAGGCAGCTGCTTTACGAAGGCAACACCGAGCACGGCAAACAGGAACAGGATCTCGATCGTGAAACCGATGAAGATCAGGAAGCTCGTGTCGCCGGTTACCGTCCACAGAGGTGCCCGGTCGGTGGCGTGAAAGATCGCCGAGTTGACCATCTCATTGAAGAGGTCCATCATCGAAAAGGCCAGTCCGGCCAGGATGATGTCCCATCGCCGCCGCTCGATTTCGACCGAATAGACGTAGGTCACCAGCCCGAGCAGGGCCACGGTTGACCACTGGAAAGTACTGCCGTCGCGCAGTATCGACTGGGCCTCCCGCACGAAGTCCGGGACTACCGAGAAGACCTGCGAGACAATCAGGGTCGCGCTGCTCACTGCGTACAAGCGGAGCCGTACCGCTTGATGCGGACCAGGCCCGAGTTGCGGTTGTTCTTGCGCTTGTAAGCGAACGCCCGGGTGTCCTTGCGTCCACCGCGACCCATGCTGGAGACCGAAACCCGGTACCTGCCGTCGGCCCGCCTCGGGCGCCGGTCCTTCCACGTGAAGGTGCCCGTGCGGACCAGCCGTTTGACCACTTTCGCACTCCCGGATTTGCCCATCCGGCTGAACTCGATGAAGGCCGGACTTTCGGTGGCTGTTGTCAATTTGAAGCGCAGCTTGCGGCCGCTGGTCTTGACGCTGATCGCCTCGAATCCGGGGTCGGCCACGCATATGCCTCCGGCGGGAGCGGCCTGGCGGCTGAACTTCCAGCCCAGTGACGGAATCGAGATCTCGTTCGTGGTCGCCTCGATCATTGCCGGAGTGAATCGCGCGGCACCGAAGTGGTCAACGATGAACTGCTTCGCGGCAGGGTTCTTCTCAGCCACCGTTCGCGCCCGGTCGGTGACCTCGATCGTGCCCGCTACCTGGCGTGGCTCGTCGTCGAGTCCACGGGACCGGGGCACGACCCGGATCTGGTCATCGAGGTGAAGATCGAGGTCGAGCAGCTCACCGCCGGGCAGGTTCACCCGGAGAACGGAGAGGTTGCAGGAGAGGTTGAAGTCGGGGATCTCTCCCGAAAAGTCGCCGTCGCTCAGGACGTAGCGGGCGTCATCGGTCTTGCCGGACGCACGCCGGCTCGCATCCCCGGCGGGGTTGGTGATCGGCTTGCCGAGGAGCTTCGCCTTCGGGGTCGAGGTGAACTTCCAGGCCCCGGGTGCGTCGAGTTCGTATAGATCCTTTTCCCAGAAACCCGGGCGGCCGGCTTTGTCTCTGCCTTCGACCCGCAGGGTCCGGTGCTCGGTTCCCCGGCCCTCGGTGGTGATGCTGATCAGGTCGGTGATCCGGCCCGGAACCTTCGGCTGCCGGACCCAGTGGGCCCCTGGCAGCTGGATTGCCGGGTCAGCCACACCGCGCTGGTCTTCATACGAGTAACGGAAGAAGAGATTGTCGAGGCCGGCGATGTCGAAATCCCAGAGCCGGGTGTAAAGGTCGCCGAACCGGTCGACCGCGAACAGCACCGAGCCGCTGGAACTAAGGTTCTGAACCTCGAGTCCGCCCCTGAGCGGTGTGCAGATCTCATAGCTGCGGTCACGCGGCAGCCAGGGGTCGTTCATGGTGATGTGCTGGCGGTTCTTGCTCACGCTGAGGATGTGAGAGACCTTGCCTTCGCCGACTTCATGCTTGTTGCCGACCGGGTCGACCCAGTACTCGGATTCACGGGGCGAGATCACGGTCCAGCTCCAGACCGGCGAGTCCGCGGGAATAGTGAACCCAGGGCCTTGCCAGAACGGGAAGCCCCAGCGCGAGGTCCAATTGAAGCGCGACGGTATCGACAGGGCCTGGTCCATGCCGAAGATCGCCTTGTCGGAGCTGATCGCGATCAGTTCGTCGTCATCGGCACCGATCGACTTGATGTCACCGTCGAGGCAGGCCGGCGTTTCAACGTGCTCCCACTGGCCGCGCTTGCCGGTACGTTCGAAGTTCGGCTTCACGTAGAGCTTGCCGTCGCGAAGGCCGAAGTAGTAATTGCGGTTACTGGAAAGCTGCGAGGTCTTGAGGTCGACCCGGTCCGGCAGACCGTTGATCGTCGGGTTGGCCCCCTTCGCACCCGGCCCGGTGTCTTCGGGGGATCCGGCCCGGTCAGGAACGGGAGGCGGCTCTTCTTCGCCCAGGGTTCCCCCCGGAAGAATCGTGCATTGCGCTGATGCCGTGGCGGCACCCAGCAGGGCAAAAGATCCCAGGCAGATGACCAGGAACGACAGAATTTTTCGACAGCAGCTCGGCACGCCAATTCTCCTCGGGTCGATTCTCGAACAACAATAGAGCGATCAAGAAAAGAGGTTGTACCAGTTACCCCTGATGTTCCGTAGCGGCCCCCGGCACCGAAGAGGGTGGATATTTCGCCCGCGTCTGATCGATGAAGTCGGCCATGATTTGTGCAGCCCCGGCATCCTCGATCTCGATCATGTTCTCGGCGTTCTCTTCTCCCGAGCGGGAAAGGTTGAACGAGCCCATGAAGACTGTGTCGTCGGCGACCGTGACTTTCGCGTGCATGAAGTTGCGCAGTTCGGCGGTGCCCCACGGCACCGAGTTCTTGCCGGCGAACGGCAGCGAGGCAAGGACCTTGGCCAGCAGCGGGATCTTCCACTTCGAGTGGGTGGTCGCCCACTGCTCGAAGACCCGGTCGGTCTGTGGCTCGTCGATAACGCCGGCGATGTCAAACTCGCGGCGGTCCCCGTATTCGGCCAGGGTGCCGAGGATCGGCGCCGAGGTGAGGACGGGTGAAGCAATCCGGATCCGGCGCTCGGCAGTGCCGAGCCGGGTGGCGATGCGCTGGGCAAGCGCCTCGCCGTGCCCGGGAGTGAACCAGGCCCGGATCGTGGCGTCGCCGACCTGGATCGGATTGGGATCGCCGCGTCCGCTGCGGTCCACGTCCCCGGACTGCCATAGCTCCTCGAAGTTCTCCCGGAACTCGCGGGCAAGCTCCGGCGACTCGACGATCGCCAGCACGTTCTCCTGGCGGGTCCAGGAATAGATCGACCAGTTGGCCGATCCGGTCCAGACGGCCGCCTCGTCGCGCACCATGTACTTGTGGTGCATCAGGTCCGGGACTCCGGAGATGCCCTTGGTCTCGATCGGCAGCTCGGCGAGGATTTCGGGGTTGGTCTCGGGCGGCGGGTGGACGGCCGGCAGGAAGTTGCCGGCTTCGTGGTCCCCGGTCACATCGTTGTAGGCCAGACGGACCTCCACCCCACGCGCCGCCGCGTCCCTGAAGGCATCGGCGACGATCTTGCCGATCGGGTCCGGGATCCTGATGTCGTAGAGCGCCAGGACGAGAGTCTTCTCGGCCTTGCCGATGAATTCGGCGATGCGTCCCGCCACCATCTCGGCCTGGGACAGGTCTTCTTCGTTGCCACAGTCCGTCAGACCGAAGACGTCAATCAAGCTTGCGGTCTTTCGTGACGCCGTTGCGGATGAACTCGACGATGTCGTCGGTCGGTGAGCCCGGGGTGAAGACTCCGGAGACTCCCATCTCCTTCAAGGCTTCGATGTCCTTGGTCGGGATCGTGCCGCCAACGGTGATCAGCACATCGTCGACCCCCTGGGCCTCGAGCAGCTCGACGATCTTCGGGACCAGGGTCATATGCGCCCCGGACAGGATCGAGACGCCGATCGCGTCGGCGTCCTCCTGGATCACGGTTTCGGCGATCTGTTCGGGCGTCTGGTGGAGGCCGGTGTAGATGACCTCCATGCCCGAGTCGCGCAGGGCCCGGGCGATGATCTTGGCGCCACGGTCGTGGCCGTCGAGGCCGGGCTTGGCGACCACCACCCGGATCTTGTGCTCGACCGGCGGCTCGGCGACAGCGCTCAAAAGACGGGCGTCTCGGTGTAGGTGCCGAAGACTTCCTGCATCGCTTCGACCATCTCACCCTCGGTGACCCGGGCCCGGGCGGCGGTGGTGATCGGGTACATCAGGTTTCCGTCACCTTCGGCCACGCGCTTCAGCTCGGCCAGCGCCGCCTCGACCTCGGCCGAATCACGCTCGGTTTTGGTTTTCTGAAGTCGTTCGACCTGCCGTTGCTCGAGCGCCGGGTCGATGTGGAGAAGCGGCACTTCCTCTTCTTCATGCTGGTACCGGTTGACGCCGACGATGGTGCGTTCACCGTCGTCGAGCTCGCGCTGGAAGGTGAAGGCGGCCTCACCGATCTCACGCTGCGGGAAGTTCTGCCGGACCGCTTCGACCATGCCGCCGAGCTCGTCGATGCGGCGGAAATAATCGTAAGCCTCGGCTTCGAGCTCGTCGGTCAGCGCTTCGACGAAATACGAGCCGCCGAGCGGGTCGGCGGTGCTGGTCACACCGGTCTCATGACTGATGATCTGCTGGGTCCTGAGCGCCACACGCACCGCTTCTTCGGTCGGCAGGGCGAGCGCTTCGTCGAATGAGTTGGTGTGGAGCGACTGGGTGCCGCCGAGCACTCCGGCCAGGGCTTCGATCGCGGTGCGCACGATGTTGTTGAGCGGCTGCTGGGCGGTGAGCGAAACGCCGGCCGTCTGGGTGTGGAAGCGCAGGCGCATCGACTCCGGCTTCTTTGCGCCGTAGGTCTCCTTCAGCTCGCGGGCCCAGATGCGGCGGGCGGCGCGGTACTTCGCGATCTCCTCGAAGAAGTCGATGTGGGCGTTGAAGAAGAACGAGAGACGCGGCGCGAAGTCGTCGACGTCGATCCCGCGCTCGATCGCCCGTTCGACGTAGGTGAATCCGTTCTTGAGGGTGAAGGCGAGCTCCTGCGCGGCGGTCGATCCGGCTTCGCGGATGTGGTAGCCGGAGATCGAGATCGGGTGCCAGCGCGGCATCTCCTCGGTGCAGTACTCAACCATGTCGGTGACCAGGCGCATCGCCGGCTCGACCGGGAAGCACCATTCCTTCTGGGCGATGTACTCCTTGAGGATGTCGGTCTGGATCGTGCCGGCGAGCTTCTCCGGGCTCACTCCCTGCCGTTCGCCGACCAGCACGTAAAAGGCGAGCAGGATCGCGGCCGGGGCGTTGATCGTCATCGAAGTGCTGACTTCGTCGAGAGGGATGCCCTGGAACAGGACTTCCATGTCGTCGAGCGTGTCGACGGCGACACCCTCGCGGCCGACTTCCCCGAGCGAACGCGCATGGTCCGAGTCGTAGCCCATCAGGGTCGGCATGTCGAAGGCGGTCGAAAGTCCGGTCTGGCCGTGCTCGAGCAGATACTGGAAGCGCTCGTTGGTCTCCTCGACCGTGCCGAAGCCGGCGAACTGGCGCATCGTCCAGTTACGGCCGCGGTACATCGACTCGTAGGGACCACGGGTGAATGGGTACTGGCCGGGCTCGCCGATCTTGACCGCGGCGTCACCCTTCACGTCCTCGGGCCCGTAGCTGGCCTTGACCGGCTTGCCAGACATCGTCCTGAAATCCTTGCCGGCAGATTCGGCCGCCTTGGCGGTGGCGCCGCTTTCGGAGGACTCGGTGGCAGGTGGTGTCTTGGTGGGCTCCATGATCTGTGGTCAGATCCTACCGGCGCTTGGAATGCCAGCTGCCGAGGCCGCCGAGCAGGACCGCGGCGCCAACCGTGCCGGCCACGGCGAGGTTCCGCCCGAGCCGGTCGAAGCGCATCACCTGCCAGCCACCCTCTTTCGCCGCGGCGAGCAGGGGCGCGTCCGGGTTGACCGCGACCGCGTTCCCGACCACTTCGAGCATCGGCAGGTCGGAGGCAGAATCGGAATAGGCCCAGGACTCGGAGAGGTCGATGCCGTTCTCCTCGGCAATCCGCCTCATCTCCGGAACCTTGCCGGGGCCATAGACGAAGGGGCCGCCCAGCTCACCGGTATAAACGCCGTCTTCGTTGACGACGTACCGGGTTCCGATGCCCCCGTCCATGCCGAGCACGGCGGCCAATGAGGAGACCATGTCGGAACCGGCAGCGCTGACGATGTAGGTCTTACGACCGGCGTCCTGATGCCGGTAGACCTCGGCCAGCATCTCCGGGTAGACCCGCGGCAGGATGCCCGCGAGGACTTCGGGCCACATCCTCGAGATCTCCGAGGCGGTGACGTTGGCCAATGTCTCCTTGGCGACCTGCATGACCTGAGCGGTCTCTTCGTCGGTGGCGCCTTTGAGGCGGTATCGCATGTTGTCCCGGCCCCACCTGAGGATCTGCATCCGGGAGATCAGCCCGCGGCGGCGGGCGATCCGTGCGAACTCCATGCCGGACGACCCCGCCATCAGGGTCTTGTCGAGGTCAAAGAAGGCTGCTTCGGTGGATTCAGTCACGCCCCATAAGCTATAGACAGGGAAACTTTGCCAAGGGAGGCGCCGCATGATTCGGATCAAGACCAGAATGATGCTGTCGATCGCGCTCGTTACTGCCGCAGCCGTGGCTGGCACATCGTCCAGCGCCACCGCCGCCACGCCAGTCACGAACTGGTAGCAGACCGGCGTTCACTCGTTTTACAACGTCGACGCCATCAGCAAATCCCAGGGGATGGCAAGCGACGGCAAAAGAATCTTCTTCTCGTGGAATGCAGGCCTGCATTCGATGGACTTGAGCATGGAGAACGTCCTGGTCGACAACACGATCGAAGGAATTCCTTTCGATCTCCTGCAAATAGGCCTCTCTCACATCGGCGACATCGACTTCTACAACGGACTCATCTACGCCCCGATCGAAGGCAAGCCCAGCTACGAGCACTCGACGATCGTCGCCTACGACCCGGACACGCTCCAGCCGGCCGGCCCGCGGTTCGAACTCGACCGCGACTACCTGCCCGACGGCGTGCCGTGGATCGCGATCGACGCCGCGCGCCAGGTTGCCTACACCAGCCCCTGGAACAACGTCGGCGTGCTCAACGTCCACAGCTATCGCGCCGGTGGCGACGTGACCTCGCCCGCGATCACCGGCCTGACCGTAGTCAACCCGAAGCTCAAGCCGGGCAAGCCGGTAATCGTCGACATCGAATCGTCCGAGGCTGCCTCGACCACCGCAACCTGGTCACGCTGCGTCGGTGGGAAGAAGCGGCCCTGTGGCCGCCTCCGGGCCGCCGGACGACCGCCTCAGATCGCTCTCGCCGCCGGGGAGAACCAGTTCGCCCTGGAGCCGCGCAGCGAGACCTGGGCCGAAGGCAAACGCTTCAACCCCGGCCGGTTCCGCCTCTCGATCACGCCCACTGACCAGGCTGACGCCATCGGCGCGACCTCGTCAGTGAACTTCGCGGTGCCGAAACCGAAGCGTCAGCACCGCCGGTAGCCCGGGGATTCTCTAAGGAGCGACTTCGATCAGGATGGCATCGCCCTGGCCTCCGCCTGAGCAAATCGCGGCGCAACCCAATCCTCCGCCGCGGCGCTTGAGCTCGCGGACGAGCACGCCGATCAAGCGGGCGCCCGAGGCGCCGATCGGATGTCCGAGGGCGACCGCTCCGCCGTTGACGTTGACCTTGTCCTCGTCGAGATCGAGCATCTTGATCGTGTTCAGCGAGACCGAAGCAAAGGCTTCGTTGACTTCCCAGAGATCGACGTCCGCCGGGGTCTTGCCGACCTTGTCGAGCGCGGCCTTGGCGGCCAGCGCCGGGGTCTTGGCGAGGCAGGCGTACTCGTCGCCGATCTGGCCGTAGCCGATGATCGTGCCAAGCACTTCCTTGCCGTTTGCCTCGGCCCACTCCTCGGAAGCGAGCACCAGCGCACCGGCCCCGTCGTTGACCCCCGGGGCGTTGCCGGCTGTGTGGTTGGCGTCGTCGCCACCGATCGCGCGCAGCTTCGAGAGGCTCTCGGCGCTGACTTCCGGCCGGATCGCCTCGTCCGTGTCGACCACGGTGTCGCCCTTGCGACCTTTGACCGTCACCGGGACGATTTCCTCGCCCAGGGTGCCGTTGGCGCGGGCGGCCTCAGCCAGCTCATGCGAACGGGCGGCCCAGCGGTCCATTTCTTCACGGGTGATGCCGAGCTCGTTGGCGACGCCGCTGGCCTCGTTGATCATCTGCATGTTGGTGAACGGGTTGGTCAATCCGTCGTGGGTCATCGAATCGACCGCCTTGACGTCACCCATCCGGAAACCCGAGCGGGCGCCGGGGAGCAGGTACGGCGCGTTGCTCATCGACTCCATGCCGCCGGAGAGGCCGACTTCGATGTCACCGGCTCGGATGGCCTGGTCGATCAGTCCGGTGGCACGCATGCCGGAGGCGCAGACCTTGTTCACGGTTTCCGAAGGGACTTCCTTCGGGATGCCGCCGGCGATCTGGGCCTGGCGCGATGGGATCTGTCCCTGACCGGCCTGGATGACCTGACCGAACGAGACCTGCTCGACCTGGTCGGGAGCGACTCCGGAACGCTCGAGGGCGCCACTGATCGCGACGCCGCCGAGTTCAGCTGCGTTGACCGAAGCGAGGGCGCCACCCATCTTGCCGAAGGGTGTGCGTGCGGACGAAAGAATCACTGTGCGGGGCATCTGCCGCCTTTCATGATCTGGGTTGGGAACTGGAAGATTTGAGAAGCAGGCAGACTGTAGCGTCCGGCGCAGGGGCCTGGATATTTAGAACCTTTCCCGGCAGGGCTGCGAAGGCAGGGTGCCGATCTGTGGATGCCGGGGGCCGACGGACTGCGAAGGGCGGGCCGGTGGCCCGTTCGAGCGGTCCAGCGGCTCCCGGCGCCGCAGGGCGGTGCCATGGCGAGCTCTGCCTGCCGGGAAAGGTTCTTAGACTCCGGTCCATGAAGGCCTACCTGAGCGATTCTGCCCTGTCCGAAGTCGACGCCGATCTGGTCGCGGTTCCGCTTTTCGAGGGTGATTCGCCCACCGAGCCGCTCGGCAGCACCGCCGGCGCCAACGACGCTTCCGGGGACTTCAAGTCCGCCGTAACTGTCTACCCCGGCAAGCCGGAACGGGTCGTGATAGTCGGGCTGGGCAAGAAGGAGGACTTCACTCCAGAGCGTGCCCGGGTGATCGGCGCCGTCGCCCACGGGGCGCTCAAGGCGGTCAAGGGCGAGGCGCTCGCCTTCATGCTGCCCGAGGTCGAGGATCCGGGACCGGTCGCCGCGGCCCTGGTCGAAGGAGCGGCATTCGCCTCCTTCTCGTTCGACGATTTCAAGACCGGCTCCGACGGCGAAGAGGCACCTCCCGAACTCAAGACTGTCGAGATCGTCGCCGCGGTCGACGTCTCCGACGAGATCCGTGTCGGTGAAGCGGTCGGCAACGCCGGCAACCGCGCCCGGTACCTCCAGAGCCTGCCGGCCAACGTCGCCACGCCCGAATACCTCGCGGGGCGGGCTCAGGAGATCGCTGACAGCCACGAGAAGGTCTCGGTGGAAATCCTCGATCGCCCCGGGATCATCAAGGCCGGTATGGGTGGCATCGAAGCCGTCGCCAAGGGCGGCGAAGACATCGAACCGCGATTGATCACCCTGAAGTACTCGGGTGCCGGGGCCGGCGAGAAGCTCGGCCTGGTCGGCAAGTCGGTCACCTTCGACACCGGCGGGATCTCGATCAAACCTTCGGCCGGCATGCACGAGATGAAGATGGACATGTCCGGCGGCGCCGCGGTGATCGAAGCGGTCAGCGCAATCGCCAAGCTCGACGTCGCGATCGACATCATCGCCGTGCTGCCTTCGACCGAGAACGTGCCTTCCGGAACCGCGCTCAAGCCGGGTGACATCATCACCCAGCTGAACGGCAAGACCGTCGAAGTGACCAACACCGACGCCGAGGGCCGGCTGATCCTGGCCGACGCTCTGGTCCACTGTGCCCGCGAAGGCGCCGATCGCATGGTCGACCTCGCCACCCTGACCGGTGCCGTGCTGATCGGCCTCGGTTCGACCTACGCCGCCCTGATCTCGAACGACGACGACCTTGCCGCCGCGGTCAGTGCCGCCGGCGACCGTACCGGCGAGCTGGTCTGGCGCCTGCCGCTCCACGACGAATACAAGGACTTGACCAAGGGCGACATCACCGATCTGGTCAACGCTTCGGCCCAGCGGAAGGCCGGCACGATCTACGCCGCATCCTTCCTCGAGGAGTTCACCGAAGGCAAGCCGTGGGCCCACCTCGACATCGCCGGCACCGCCTGGGATACCGGACGCGAGTACTGGGGCAAGGGCCCCACCGGTTTCGGAGTTCATCTGCTGGTCGCCCTCGCGCGTGACATGGCTGCTGGCGAGTAGGCCATACAAGCCTTCAAACACCGGATTTTGCCCAAAGGCAAATTCGGTGCTTTATGCGAGTCCCATGATCATGCAGGTGCTGGTGCCCGTGGCGAGCAGCTTCCCGGTGTCGGCCGCGGTCAGGTGCGCTTCGGCAGTCGCCTGGCGCCGGCCGCGGTAGGTCACGGTCGATTCGCATAAAACCCGGCCGGTGTCCCGGGTGATCGGCCGCAGGTACTTGGCCTCGAGGCCGAGTGAGGTGTAGGAGGCGCCGGCCGGAAGCGTCGTGTGGACCGAGCAGCCAAGGGCCGAGTCGAGCAGGGTCGCGGCGTAACCGCCGTGAACCACACCAATCGGGTTGTAGTGCTCCTCGCCGGGATACCCGGTGAAGACGACATGGCCTTCCTCGATCTCCGTCGGCCCCATGTCGAGCAGGACCGCGATCGGCAGCGGCGGGATCTCGCCGGAGGAGATCGCAAGGATGTATTCGATCCCGGTCATCTCCGCGCCCAGGGCTACCGAGGCGAGCGGGTCCTGCCAGACGATCTCCTTGGTGCGCGTGACTTCCGGCATCGACTCCGCCAGCTCGATCGCCATCGGCCGGGCTGTCCGGACCTGCGTCACAGCTTCATCGCTGCTCACCTGGCGGAGTTCCGGTCGGCGGCGGGACGGGCGGTGACATGACGGTCCACGGCTGCCGGGTACTTGAGGTCGGCCATGATCTCGGCCTCGGAAAGCTCGATCTTCAGCGGGGCGATTGTCGTTCTGGTCCTGTTTCGATTGTTGCGCTTCATGGTGACCTTCCCTTCCCACCGCTCCCCGGTGAGGTGCGCTTTCGAGTTTCTTCAAGAAACCCGTTGATTGAGACACCTTATTGGGGTCAGTTGCTTGACGCAACTATCTGTGATGCACCGCACAGTTGCTTCAAAGGACTGAGCATGCCACAATCGTTTTGTGCTCTACCACGACTACCCAGGACAGGTCTGTTCGATCGCCTCGTCGCTCGAACTTGTCGGTGAACGCTGGTCGCTCCTGATCATCCGCGACATCTTCCGCGGCCGGCGCCGTTTCGACCAGATCCAGAGCTCGCTCGGCGTCGCCCGCAACGTGCTCACCGCGCGGCTGACCCGGCTGGTCGAAGAGGACGTGCTCGAGAAGCGTTCCTACCAGACGAACCCGGATCGATACGAATATTTCCTGACCCAGAAGGGCCTCGACCTCTGGCCGGTCCTGATGGCCTACCTCGGCTGGGGCGACAAGTACTGCGAACCGGAAAAAGGCAAGCCGCGCGTGATCGTCCACAAGGGCTGCGGCGGCGAGATCGACGACCGCCGGATCTGCCAGAAGTGCGGCAAGGCATTGAACGTCCGCGAAGCGGAGTCGATCCCAGGCCCCGCCGAACCCCATCCCGAAGAAGAGCTCGAAGTAACCGCAAAAGCCTGAGTCTCCTTGGGCGCGGTTCGGGTACCCCTGTCCAGGATTCCGGGTAGCGATGCTGACTTCAGGCTGGCGCTGCTACCCCGAGGTACTACACAACCGGAGGCACCTGGACAGGGGTACCCGAACCACGCCTGAGCCCGAGGTGACCCGGATCGAGGCCACCTGACGGCCCTTATCCCGGCCACCTCGGCTACATGGATCTTGCTGAGGCGCGCTGAGGGCGTACCGGGGTAGCCCGGTAAAGACATGGTCAGCTAGTCGAGACATCGAAGTTGGTTTTACGATCGTTTCCTGAGCGCAGACCGAGTACGGAAATACCAACTTTGATGCACTTGTTCAGAACTGTGAAGTCGGAGGGAGGGCAAAAACTCGAGGCTTGTTCTCCTGATCCTTTTTTGCCCGCCAAGACGGTAGACCGAATACCGATCCCGCTGCATATGATCCGCCCCATGAACTTTGATCTGACTGATGAGCAGCGACTGCTCAGGGAAACCGTCCGGGACTTTGCTCGCAACGAGGTGGCTCCGGTAGCCGAGGAACTCGATCGCACCAAGACTTTTCCTTACGAGATCGTGCAGAAGATGGCTGACCTCGACCTCATGGGGATTCCTTTTCCGGAGGAATACGGCGGTGGTGGCGGCGACATCCTCTCCTACGCCCTCGCGGTCGAGGAGCTGGCCCGGATCGACTCGTCGGTGGCGATCACCCTGGCCGCCCACATCTCGCTTGGCACCACCCCGATCTACAACTGGGGGACCGACGAGCAGAAGGACGAGTGGATGCCCGTCCTCACCTCGGCGAAGAAGCTCGCCGCCTTCGGCCTGACCGAACCGGAAGCCGGGTCCGACGCCGGCAACACCAAGACGCGCGCCGTGCTCGACGGCGACGAATGGGTGATCAACGGCGCCAAGCAGTTCATCACCAACTCGGGCACCGACATCTCCGGCTGCGTCACGATCACGGCGGTCACCGGTGAAGACGACCGCGGCCGGATTGAGATCTCCAACTTCATCGTGCCGAACGGCACCCCCGGCTACACGGTCGAGAAGGCCTATCGCAAGATGGGCTGGAACGCGTCAGACACGCACCCCTTGAGCTTCGAGGACGTGCGCCTGCCGAAGTCGGCCATGCTCGGCCCGCAGGGACAGGGCTTCAAGCAGTTCCTGAACATCCTCGACGGCGGCCGCATCGGCGTCGCCGCGATGTCGGTCGGCGTCGCCCAGGGCGCGCTCGACGAAGCGATCAAATACGCCAAGGAGCGCCAGGCCTTCGGCCAGTCGATCTCCAAGTTCCAGTCGATCCAGGCGAAGATCGCCGACATCTCATCCCAGCTCGAAGCCGCGCGCCTGCTGACCTACAAGGCGGCGATAATGAAGGACCGCGGCGAGAACTTCACCCTTACCGCGGCCCAGGCGAAACTGATCACCGGCCGACTCGCGGTCAGGTCGACCGAAGAGGCCGTCCAGATCCACGGCGGTTACGGCTTCATCGAGGAATACCCGGTCTGCCGCTTCTACCGCGACGCCAAGATCCTGACGATCGGTGAAGGCACCGACGAGGTCCAGCAAATGGTCATCGCCCGCGCCCTCGGCTGTTAGAAATTCAAGCGGTCGATTCCCTGACGATCAGTTCTGTGTCGACCTGGACGTGGGCTGGGGCCATTTCCGGGTCGAGGATTGCGGCGATCAGCATCGTTACCGCTGCGTCGCCGAGCTCGACCGGCTTTTCGTCGATCGTCGTGAGCTTTGGCGAGGTGGAGCTGGAGATCTGCCCGTCACTGCAGGTCGAGATCCGGATGTCATCCGGCACGCTCAACCCCTCTTCTTCGGCGTGGAGCATCAGAGCCTCGGCCAGGGTGTCAACGGTCGCATAGACCCCGTCCGGCCGGTTCGGTCCGGCGAGGACATTCCGGCCCGCCTTGTCTGCATCGGGCGCCACCGGGCTGCCGGACATGACCACCCGCGATTCGACGTCATGGCGGCCGCACCATTCGAGGTAGGAATTGATGCTGTCGCGCTGGAATGAATCGATCGGCTCGGACGCGAGCAGGGTGATCGACTTCGAGCCGCGCTCGCGCAGGTGATCGAGCATGTCGGAAGTCGCCGCGACGTAGTCGTTATCGACCACCAGTTCCTTCGCCGATTCCTGGCTGGCGTCGTCGAGCCGTTGCCCGATCGTCACCACCGGCAGGCCGATCCGGTCAAAGGCTTCGATCGTCGGGTCGTCGAGCGACGGGTCGACGACCACGGCGCCGTCGACCGCGACCCGGTCCGGCTTGTCCGAGGAGGAAGTGATCAGCAGGCCGTAGTTGAGTTCGAGTGCCTTCGACGCGGCCGCTCCGAGCAGGCGGAAGAAGTACTGGACCGAGCCCATCACCTCGGGATAGGGCCCGATGCCCGGCATCGAAATCGCAATCAGCTGAGTTTTGCCGCCGACCAATGAGCGGGCGTTGGAATTGGGCACATAGCCCATCTCGTCGGCCAGCTCCTTGATCCGGGCGCGGGTCTCATCCGACATTCGCCCTTTGTCGCGCAAACCGAGTGAAACGGTCGCGGCCGAAACGGCGGCCTCCCTGGCGATGTCGTTGATGCTGGGTCGCCGCTTGGGCAACTGCTTTTCAGCCCACCGGAGCTTGCGAGGTGACCGTGCCGCTGCTCCGGCCGGTTATCTCGGCTCCCCGGCCGACTGTCTCCGGGATCCCGTAGTACTGGAGGACCTGGAGTTCCTGCTCGCGGTTGAGCGGCACGTCGGGGTCGACGGCGGGAGCGTTGCGGATGACCTCGCGGTCGTGCGGGACCCAGACCCGGCCGGCGGCCGTGGCACATTCACGGATCGAGACCGGGACGACCTTGCCGAAGCGTCCGAGCTTGACCAGGACCCAGGCGGGGTCGCCGCTCTCCTGGTCGACGAAGAGTCCTTCGACCTTGGCCACGCTGTGACCCGAGATCTCGTCGACGCGATATCCGATCCACTGCTTGACATCCTCGAGGCCGGGCTGGCGCGGCGAGGCACCCTTCGGGGTGCTGGCTTCAGACATCGATCTCTCCTTCCAATAGCCGGGCAGCGGCCGATGCCGGGTCAATTTCCCGGCTGACCACCCTGTTCAGCAATTCGACCACATCGGGATCATCCTCGATCGTGGCCTCGAGCCGCCGCCTGAGTCGCGCGGTGGCGATGCCGAGGACCTCGCTGCGGAGGTTCCGGGCCCGCCGTTCGGAGAGCAGGCCGTGCGATTCGATGAACGCGCGATGCTCGTCGATCTTGGCGGCCAGCTCTTCTATGCCCTCGCCACGAGCGGCCTCGGTCCTGAGGATCGGGACCCGCCATCCGCCCGGATCATGGGCCAGGGAAAGCGCGCCACGAACCTCGCGGATCATCGTGTCGGTCATCGGGTGATCCGACTTGTTGACCACGATGATGTCGGGAATCTCCATGATGCCCGCCTTGAGCGCCTGGATCGAATCGCCGGACCCGGGCATTAACGCGAGCACGATCGTGTCGGCGTGGTCGACGATGTCGACCTCACCCTGTCCCACCCCGACCGTCTCGATCAGCACGTCGTCCTTGCCGGACGCATCCATCACCAGCGCCGCCTGGAGTGCCGCTTCGGACAGGCCGCCAAGCGCGCCGCGCGAGGCCATCGAGCGGATGAACACGCCCTCGTCGAGGAAATGTTCGGTCAGACGGATGCGGTCGCCAAGCAGCGCGCCCTGCGTGAAAGGACTGGAGGGGTCGATCGAAAGCACCGCGATCTGCCGACCGGTCTTCCGGAACACGCCGGTCAAGGCGCCGATCAGGGTGCTCTTGCCGACGCCGGGCGGACCGGTGAAACCGGTGATCCTCGCCTTGCCGGTCTTCGGGAAGATCTCCCGGACCAGTTCCCAGCCCTTCGGGTCGTCCGATTCGATCAGCGTGATCGCCCGGGCGAGGGCCCGTTTGTCGCCGGCAAGCAGGCGCTCGGCCAGCGACGCGGCGGGGTTCGAAGCTTCGACAGGGGACTTGGGCATCGGCCGTGAAGTGTAGAACCTGAATCGGCCAGCCCGGTTCCGCGCCGGCCATGCCGGGGGCGACCGGGATAAAGTCCGGCGCGTGCTGCGTTCGATCACCTTCTTCGCCCGCAACGGGATGCTGCGGCCCAAGTACCTCCGGCTCTTCGGCCGATACCTCTGGCGGCGCCTGCTGACGCGGCCCGGCCACCGCTGGACGACCAACGGCCCGGTGTTCTTCGGGCGGCATCTCCAGATCCAGACCGGACGTGACGCCAGCCTCACCTTCGGACAGTTCGTCTGGATCGGCGACGGCACCAAGATCCGCTGCCACGAAGGCCGGGTGGAGATCGGCGACAAGACCGTTATGGGCCAGGAATGCACGATCTCCGCCTTCCAGCGGGTCCGGATCGGGGCCGAATGCGTGATCGCCGATCGCACGATGTTCATCGACTTCGATCACGGCGTGGTCGAAGTCGAACGACCGATCCGGCACCAGGGCATCTACATGGAAGACGTGCTGGTCGGCTCGAACGTCTGGATCGGCTACGGCGCCTGCATCCTGCGAGGCGTCAAAGTCGGCGACAACGCGATCGTCGGCACCAACTCGGTGGTGACCCGGGACGTTCCGGCAAACGCGGTCGTCGGCGGAGTGCCGGCCAAGGTCCTGCGAATGCGCGAGGCCCCGAAGGACCTCAAGTGGCCGGACCCCGTCGAACCCCTTCGGGGCTCGCCCGGGGTCATGGATTAGGAATCCGAATCATTTTGCTTCGCTGCGCGATTCGGATTATTTGGCGGACACCGGGAGCAGCCCCCGGTAGAGCTCCAGCGTCTGCAGGCCGACGTCGGCCCAGTCGAACATGCGGATGTGGGCCAGGCCCTCTTCGACCATGCGCTGGCTGAGCTGGTCGTCGCCGAGGACCTGAATGGCGGCCTCAGCGAGATGCTCCGGGTCGCTCGCCCGGAACCGCAAGCCGGCGCCCTCGATCGGCACGACCTCCCTCAGGCCGCCCGTGTCAGCCGCGATGCAGGGGCACTTGGAGGCCATCGCCTCGAGCGCGACGAGGCCGAAGGGTTCATAGATCGATGGGACCACGGTCAGGTCGGCGATCCGGTAGAGCGAATGCAGCATGTCGTCGCCGATCCAGCCGAGAAAAGTGCCGTGAGTCATCAGGCCAAGCTCCTCGGCCTGTTTGTGGAGCTCGGCCTCGTGGGTGCCCGAGCCGGCGACCAGGAAGCGGGTGTTCGGCAGGGCCTTGATCACCTTCGGCATCGCCTCGAGCGCGAGCTGGAAGCCCTTCTCGTAGACCAGGCGGCCGATCAGCAGGACGAGGTTCTCGTCGGGCTGAGCGAATTCGGAACGCAGCCGGGCCAGTTCGACCGGATCCTCGGCCGGCAGGTCATCGGGATCGATCCCGTTGGGGATCACCGAGATCCGGCCTTCTTCGACCGTGAAGATGTCGGCGATCTGCTCCCGCATGAAATGCGAGCAGGCGATGACCCGGTCCGACCGGTTGGCGATCCACTTCTCGACGCCGTGGATGTGCTTCTGCGGATGGTTCTCGACCCAGCCCTGATGCCGTCCGTATTCGGTGGCGTGGATCGTTGTGACCAGCGGCACGTCATAGCGGCGGGCGAGGTGATCGCAGGCGCCGGCCACCAGCCAGTCGTGCCCGTGGACGAGGTCGAACTCGTAACGGTCCCCGAGCTCTACCCCGGCAGCCAGCATGTCGGAATTCATGCGCTCGACCCAAGTCACGAATTCGGCGAGGTCGGTCGGCCGCTCCGGTTCGACGATGCGGTGGATCAGCACGCCGGCCACCTCTTCTTCGACCGTGGCCTGCTCCCCGCCCCTGGTGAGGACGTGGACTTCGACACCGAGATCGACCAGGGCTTCGGAGAGCTTGCGCACGTGCCGGGCGAGCCCGCCTTCGATCAGCGGCGGGTATTCCCAGGTGACGATCAGGATTCTGTTCGGGGACACGAGTAGCCTGTCTACGGGGTGAGCAGCGGAGTCAGGCTCAGGTCGGGGGCCAGTGATCTGACCCGTGAATCGAGATGTTCATGAGGGTCCGATTGTAGGGCCTCATAGGCCTGCTCGGCGTGACGCGTGGCCCGCTCGTACGGGTAGTCGCCCGCCTGCTTGCGGTTGTCGAGAAAGGCCCAGTCACTGGACTGGACCGCGAGCAGCTCCCGGGCCGCGCGCTCGGCCCGGTTGCGATCGAGGCCCCCGGCGACAGCACGGCTGACCTCGAGTTCCAGACGGCGGGCACCCCAGGCGAGGTCGGCGACGGCCGGTTCGTCCCAGGTCGTGAAGTTCTTGTCCTCCCCCCAAGACGACGGCTTCAGCTCGATGTCCCGGGTCTCGCCTCCGGCGGCGGCCTGATCCAGGGTGACCAGCCTCAGGCCCTGGCCGGCGGCGCGCTCGAGCACGCACTCCAGCCAGGCGGGTCCTTCGGTCCACCAGTGCCCGAGCAGCTCCGTGTCCACCGCGAAGACCATCAGGCCGGTCTCGCCGGTGCGCTCGCGAAAGGCCTCGAGCCGCGAGACCGCGTCGTCGATGAACCGGTCGGCCTGGCCGGAGACGTGGGCTGCCGCGGCGGCGGGGTCATACGGCTCACCGTCGATCCCGAAGATGCGGATGCCGTTCATCGAAAGCCGGTGGAAGTCGACGTAACCGGGCCACGACGGGTAGCCGCGCATGTCCCAGAGCCAGGAGATCGACGGCCAGTCGATCGTGAAGGCGACCGGGCCGGCTTCGGTCCGCACCGGCATCAGCGCGTCATCACCGGTTTCGTGTTGGCTCTGGTCGACGCAGAACCACTCGACCCCGTTGCGGGCGAGGTCCCACTCGAGGCCCGGGACATAGGCGCACTCCGGCAGCCAGAAGCCACCCAGCCAGCCAAACCGCCGGCGATGCGAGCGCAGTCCGGTCTCCACCTGGAGATCGATCCCCCGGCGGGAGGCCATCAGCGGCAGGACCGCGTGGGTGGCGCTCGACGCGGCGAGGGATATGCGCCCCGAGTTCTGGGCGTCGGCAAAGGCGCCGGTCACCTCACCCTGGTGCCGGTCGAGCACGTTCAGCGCGTGAAGGTAACGATCGTGCTCGGCCTCGGCCGCGGCCCGGTACTCCGGCTGGGCCGAATCGATGTCCTTCGCCGCGGCCTCGATCCGGTGGTTCACCAGGAACTCCCGCAGGCGCTCGGCCACGCCTGGCGCCTCGAACTGGTCGGCGAGGACCGGGGTCACGGTGACCGTCAGGTCGTGGGCGAAGTCGAGGATCGGCAGATGGGACCGGATCGCCGCGTCGAACAGCCACTCCTCCCCGAAGGGATAGGTGCCGAAACCTTCGACGTACGGCATGTGCGAATGAAGGACGATCGCGAGATCTCCGACACCGCTTTGCCGATCGGCGATCGGACGATCGCCGGGGGGTTCAGACATGACAGACGGCGATGAAGTCCAGGGCGCTCTCGAGGTTTGTGTTGCTCAGTCTGAAGTCACTGGTGCTGATCGCCGGGGTGAACCGGTCGTAGAAGGGCTTGGTCACGCCGAGTGACTCGTGCAGCCGGTCCCAGCCGAGCGAGAGCGCGTGCTCATGCCAGCGGAGCTTGCCCGCGTGTGAAAGGCCGTGGATCTCGACCCGCGAAAAATGCGGCTCCAGCAAGGCCCGGTATTCCTCGAGCCGGTACTCCTTGATGTGCCAGGGATTGTCGGACTTCTCGGCCCCCTCCGGGGCGAGCGTCAGCAGGTTCGGGGTCGAGATGAAGGAGACCGGGGCGATCTTCGCGAAACCCTCGAGGAGGGCGCCCGGGTCTTCGATGTGCTCGATCGTCTGGAGGAAGATGATCGCGTCACGCGGCTCGTCAAAACTCTCGACCAGTTCCCGCCGGAAAGAAAGCGCCTCGCTCGTGTACTTGGCACGTGCGTGTTCGAACGCCTCGGGGTTCGCGTCTACCCCGATCACATCGGCGGCGGATCCGGCCAGCACGGCTGAGCCGTAGCCCTCGCCGCAGGCCAGGTCGACCACCGCCAGGCCGGCCACCTGCCGCGCGATCCACCGGTAGACGGCAAGGTGGCGCTGGTACCAGTAGTTCTCCTCCGGAACGTCGGGAAGAGTCCGCTCTCCGGTCAATTCGAGCGGGGGAACGCCTTCGGGCTGGTCGTTTTGCACGTACGTGTCAGTCAAGGCCGACGATTCTTCCCTATCTTTCTCCGCCATGCCCGCCTCCCCGACCGCCACGCCGGACCACATCAAAGATGTCAACACCCGCTACCACGACGCCGCCGCCGAAACCTATGATTCGAAATGGGGCATCGACTTCGGAGATATCGGGCAGGAGCAGGTCGCTTCGAAGCTCAGACGGACCCTCGGCGGAGAAATGCCGGAGCCGTTCGGCGACGCGCTGGAGATCGGTGCCGGCACCGGCTACTTCTCGCTGAATCTGGCCAGCCAGGGCCTGATCGACAACCTGACCGCGACCGACATCTCACCCGGCATGTTGCGCTCGCTGAAAAAGACGGCGGACTCGCTCGGCGTGCCGGTGACGACGGTGGTGACCGAAGCCGAGGTCCTGCCTTTCGAGGACGAGAGCTTCGACGTGGTCCTCGGGCACGCCGTGCTCCACCACATCCCCGACCTCGACCAGGCCTTCTCCGAATTCTTCCGTGTGCTGCGGCCCGGCGGCATGATCGTCTTCTGCGGCGAGCCCTCCCGCTACGGCGACCGGCTGGCCGCCGTCCCGAAACGGACCGGCCACTTCCTGGCGCCGGTCTGGCGCCGTCTGATCCAGGCCCAGGCGATCCAGCACACCGACGCCGAGCTGGCCGACGACGAGTACAGCCTCGAGCCCGAGGTCGACGTTCACGCTTTCGTTCCGGCCGACCTCAGAGCGATCCCGCCCACGGCCGGCTTCGAGAAGACGCGCGTGCGCGGAGAAGAACTCGTGGCCAACGTCTGGGGCTGGGGCGTGCGCTCGATGGAAGCCACGGCGGCACCGGAGTCGATCCCGATCCCCTGGCGGAACTTCGCCTTCCGCAGCTACCTCGGGTTCCAGAAGGTTGACCAGGCGGTCCTGGAGCCATACCTGCCGGCAGAGCTCTTCTACAACCTGCTGCTCTCAGCGAAGAAGCCTGCGACGGACCCTTGAGAGCTTTACGGGCTTGTTCAGGCCCTTGAACCTGTGTTCGCCGGCGCGGGAGTATCGGAAGCCGTCGCCGGCAGCTTCGACCGCGCTGGCTTCGGCGAGCACGCTCCCGGGACGGGCCGCTTCGGTGATCCGGCTGGCCAGGTTGACCGGCCGGCCGAACCAGTCGCCCGCCCGCGGGATTGCGGAACCGCGGGCCACCCCCACCCTCAGCGCCGGCAGCTCCTCGCCGGCCTCCTTGCCGACCTCGATGAATCGCAGGGCGGCGTCGAGCAGAGCTTCGCCGTTTTCGGAGACGAGCATGGCCGCGTCGCCGATCAGCTTGACCAGGCGGACCTCGGGGTTGGTCACGTCGAGCGCGACCTGCTCGAGCAGGGCGGCGACCGTGCCGATGCGCTCCAGCTCGGAGCGCTCCCCCAGCCTGGTAAATCCGACGAGGTCGGCGAAGCAGACCGAAATCTCGGTCTCCTTGCCACCGCCGAACCATCCCGGCTGGGAGGCGGCGACCATGTCGTTGTTGAGCCGGTCGAGGAAGTGAGCGCGCAGGGCATAGCTGACCGCCGCCTCGGCGAGCGGAAGCAATTCCTGGGCGGCCGTCCGGAGCCTGATCGCCGCTTCGAACTCATCGGACTCGGGATCGACGATTTCGTTAGCGACGACCTCGCTGTGAGCCTGCGAGATGCGGGCGGCGCTGCTGCCGACCTGCCGGGCCACGGCCAGCAGGTTGTCGGGGTCGAGTCCGGCGTCGCGGAACCGGCGGAACCGCTCCGCCGCCTCCCGGTCCTCGATGCCGAAGATGCGCTGGTCGGGATCCGGCTTCGGGAAACCGAACGCCGCGATCAGGAGCTGAACGTCTTCAACGTCGAGATCGGTATCGGCGGCGATCTCGGCCGGCGTAAACCGCTCGGTCCGCACGCCCAGGGCGATTTCCAAAGGCAGCAGGGCCAGACGCTCCGCGCCCACCGCGTCCTGCATGACTTCGAGTTCAACCCCTTCGGACCTGAGCAACTCGAGCAGTTTGAGGCGTGACTCGCGCTGCCCGTCTTCGAGGCCGTCGAGCATCGCTTCGAACTCGGCGTCGGTGATCGTGGATTCAGAAAGGTCAGGCATGCGCCACCGCCCCGCCGCGCCGCGGATCGCCTCCGCCGCCGAGCTCACCGGTACCGGGGTCCCGGGTGACCACCTGGACGCCACCGAAGAACAGGTTCTTCTCTTTCCACCGGAAAACCTCTTGCCCGTCTGCTTTCAAGGTGTCGAGTGCCTCACGATCGATGCCGGGCTCGGCCTGGAGCACGCCCATCTCGAGATGGATCCGCGCCGCATCGACCGCTTCCTGCGGGGCCATCCCGCGCCCGAGCAGATTGATCGTCGTCTGCAGCACGGCCGAGCGGATCCGGTTCGAGCCGGCGCTGCCGAGCCCCGCGACGACCTCACCGTCCTTCTGGACCAGGGTTGGAGCCATCATCGAGCTGACCCGGGTTCCCGGTTTTGCGCTGTGAAATCCAAGGGGGTTCAGATCTTCCTCTCCAAGCATGTTGTTCAGGTGGATTCCCGTTTCGGGGACCACCATTCCCGAACCGGTTCCGTTCGAGCAGGTGACCGAGGCACAGAGACCAGTTTCGTCCATCGACGCGAGATGTGTAGTCGAGCCCAGGCGGTCGTCGGCCGAGAGTGCCCTGGCGAGTGCCTCGGGCGCGAGGAAACCCTCGGCGAATCCCTCGGTGCCGAGGTTCTCGGCGAAATCTGTGCCGCGGGCGCGGTTCGCCGTTTCCATGGCCCGAGCGACCTCGAGCGTTCCACAGTCACCCTGCCGCTCGAGCAGGGCGAGCGAGTAAGCGATCAGGACGCCGCCGGCAGAAGGCGGCGGGTTGGTCAGGATCTCGTACCCGCGGAAACCGGCTGACACCGGCTGCCTCTCGATCGCCTCGTACGCGGCCAGGTCCTCGACCGAGAGCACTCCTCCGCGTTCATGCACGTATTCATCGACCGCGGCAGCGGTTTCGCCCGCGTAGATCGCCGCGTCGCCCTCGGCGGCGTAACGCTCGAGCGCCAGGGCCAGGTCCGGGTACCTGAAGCTTTCGCCTTCGCCGAGGATGCGACCTTCCGGGGCGTAGATCTCCCGCGCTTCCGGCGTGGCCGTGTAGATCGGTTCGAGGATCTTCAGCACGTAGGCCTGCTGGCGGTTGAGCGGCGCGCCGTCCCGGGCGTATTCGACCCCCGGGCCGATCAGGTCCCGCAGCTCCATTGACCCGAACTGGCCGAGCGCCGCGCTCAGGCCGGCGGCAGCCCCGGGTACCGCGCAGGAAGCGGCCCCGGCGTTGAAGATCTGCGTCGTTTGCGCGTCGAAGTGGACCGGCACGGGCTCGAGCTCGCCGGTGCGCTCGTGGCCGCCGTGGCCGGGCGCGGCCACGAAGAAATCGATCAGCACCGGATCAGAGCCCGGCGCCTTGACCATCATGAAACCGCCGGCGCCAAGGCCGGTCAGCGCGCTCTCCAGTGAGAACGAAGCCATGACCGCGGCGACTGCGGCGTCGACGGCATTGCCGCCTGCCCGGAGGATCGATGCACCGGTTTCAGCGGTCAGCGGATGGCCGGCGGCGACTACACCGCGCGGAGCCACTGCCTAAGAGAGGAACTCGGGGATGTCGCTTGAACCGACAACGGGCAGCGAGGTGTCGCGCCGGGAACTGCCGGAGTCGCGGTCCGGGCGGGCGCCGGGCTGGGACTGGCGCTTCTCGGCCGGCCGGCGGGCCGGACCGGACTTGGTGTCGAAGCGGGTGGCGACCACGGTGATCCAGATCTGGTCGTCGAGCTCTTCATCGATGTTGGCGCCGAAGATGATGTTGGCGTCGGGATGGGCGGCCTCGCCGATCAGGCGTGCCGCTTCCGACACTTCGATCAGCGAAAGGTCGGTCCCGCCGGTGACTGAAAGGAGGATCGAGCGGGCACCGTCCATCGGTGTTTCGAGCAAGGGCGAAGAAATCGCCTTCTCGGCGGCGATCATGGCGCGATCGGGGCCGGTGCCCATGCCGATGCCCAGCAGGGCGCGGCCGGCGTCGTTCATGATCGAACGGACGTCGGCGAAGTCGAGGTTGATGATCGAGGGCAGGGTGACCAGGTCGGAAATGCCCTGGACTCCCTGGCGCAGCACGTCGTCGGCGACCTGGAAGGCGTCGGTCATCGGGGTCGACTGGTCGAGCACTTCGAGCAGGCGGTCGTTCGGGATGACGATCAGGGTGTCGACCTCGCCGGCGAGGGCTTCGATGCCCTGGTCGGCCTGCTTGGCCCGGCGACTGCCCTCGAAAGCGAAAGGCTTGGTCACGATGCCGACCGTCAGGGCACCGACGTCACGAGCCAGCCGGGCGATCACCGGGGCGGCACCGGTTCCGGTGCCACCGCCGGCACCGGCGGCGATGAAGACCATGTCGGAGCCCTTGAGCAGGCGCTTGATGCGGTCCTGTTCGTCGAACGCAGCCCGGAAACCGAGCGACGGGTCGGCGCCGGCGCCGAGGCCCCGGGTCTCGTCCCCGCCGATGTGGACGGTCAGGTCGGACACGCAGAGCTGGAGTGACTGAAGATCGGTATTGACCGCCATGAACTCGACGCCCGGGATCTGGGCTTCGATCATGCGGTTGATCGCGTTGACGCCACCGCCGCCGACGCCGACCACCCGGATCACCGGGGAATGCGGCACACCGGCACCGGCTCCGGAAGAAGGTTCCTGGCGCCCGTAGCGGGGGCCGTCGTCACGGGCCGGGGTCTCGGAGAAGATCCGCTTCAGCCGGTCCTGGGCATCGGGGACATTGCTCATGTCGGCCGCTGGATGGGGCGGGGAAAGCGGGTCAGGCTGGGATTCGGGCTCGCGGGGCGGCTCGGGGCGGGCGGGGCGGGCGGGCTCGTCCGGATCGGCGGCGACAGGATCGTTGCGGCCGAAGCGGCCGGCCGAGGAAGGGTCGGGTACGGCGCGTGCGGAGGAATCGTCCTCGTGGGTGTCGCTGCCTTCGTGACGAGACTTGGCGTCGCCGGTCTGTGACTCGGTGGTGTCGCCCTGATCGTCCGGAGCCGAATCGGAATCGCGCGGTTCGAACTCGGGCGGCTCGGTGCTCGTTTCGTCGGTTGTAGAGCGAAAGAGGTCCGCTAGGGGACCTTCACGCATACTCGCTCTCTTACGACGAGCCATCTTTCAAGACCTCCTTGGCCAAGTTTCGGTAGTACGAAGCCGCACGACTCTCCGGATCGTACTTGAGGACACTAGCGCCTCGCACCGGCGCTTCGGCGAATTTGACGGCTTTGCTGATCCGCGATTTGAAAACGAGGTCTCCGAAGTTCTCCTCGAGGATCGAAACCGCTTCCCGGGCATGCAGCGTGCGGGAGTCGAACATGGTCGGCAGGATGCCTTCGATCCTCACGTTCGGGTTCAGATTCTCCTGAATCATCTTCAGGGTCGACTGGAGCTGGACCAGTCCGCGCATCGAGAGGTACTCGCACTGGACCGGGATGATCACCTTGTTCGAAGCGGTGAGCGCGTTGATCGTCAGCAGGCCCAGGCTGGGCGGCGTGTCGATGCAGATGTAGTCGTAGTCGGCATGGACCTCGGCCAGGGACTTCTCGAGGGACCGCTCGCGGCCGATCTTGGTGCTCATCGCGATCTCGGCACCGGCCAGGTCGAGTGAAGCCACAGCGATGTCGATCTCCCGGTGGGCGATGACTTCGGAGATCGGCATGTCGTTGACCAGCACGTCGTACATGCTGAACTCGACTTTGTCCGGGTCGATGCCCTGGCTCATGGTCAGGTTGCCCTGGGGATCGAGGTCGATGCAAAGCACCCGGTTGCCGAGTTCGGCCAGGGCCACTGCCAGGTTCAGGGTCGAGGTGGTCTTGGCCACGCCGCCCTTCTGATTGGCGAAGCTGATGACGTCGGCCAGGTCGGTCGGCGTCTCGGGTGCGATCGGCTTGATGTAGGAGTCGATGTCCCGCTTGGTCGGGGCGAGCAGATCGGCGGCCTTCATCCGGATCTCGGTCTCCTCGGCGGCGGCCTCCTCTTCGACTCTCGCGAGCTCGTCTTCTACCGGCGGCGCGGGCTCGGTCTTCACGGCCGGGGCGTCAGTGACCGAAGACTCGGGCGCGGTGCCGAAATCGACATCGTCGTACCCGGACGGCTCCTCTTCGGTGGCGGAATTCTCGCGGACGCGGCTCTTGCGGCTAAGGATTCGCATTTGGGCCGTTATTCGCATGGACATGACGTTTTCCTGCCTCGACTGTTTGCCCGAAGGCCAAATCGGGTTGAATGGTCCAATCCTCGATTTCCTCGAAAAGCGCGTGCTCTTCGTCACCGGCAAGGGCGGCGTCGGCAAATCGACAGTCGCAATCGCGCTCGGAATCCGCGCTGCGCTTGAAGGAAAGCGGGTAATCGTGGTCGAGGTCGCTTCCACCGAAAACGCCTCTCGCATCTTCCGTCAGGCCGATGTCGGCTTCAAGGAGGTCGAAATGGCGAACGACCTCTGGGCGATTTCGATCGATCCCGAAGATTCGATGCGGGAGTATGTGCTGCTACAGCTCAAGGTGAAGGCGATGCGCGACCTGCTGTTCCGCAGTCGCATGTTCACCTATCTGGCGGCGGCCACCCCGGGGCTGAACGAGCTCGTCTCAATCGGCAAGATCTGGGAACTGGCCCAGCTCGACCGGAAGATCAAGCACGGCCGCAAGTACGACCTGGTGATCGTCGACGCGCCCGCCACCGGTCATGGCATCAGCTTCCTCCAGAGCCCCCGCACCTTCGCCAACATCGCCCGGATGGGGCCGGTCCACACCCAGGCCAAGCAACTCCAGGACATGATCAACGACCACGAGCACACCGGCAGCGTGATCGTCTCGCTCCCCGAGGAGATGCCGGTCAATGAAACGGCGAACCTGGAAGAGGGGCTGACCGGCGACATCAACATCGCGGTCGACCGGATCATCATGAACGCGCTTTATCCGGAGCGCTACTCGGCCGCGGACCTCAAGGCGATCAAGCGGCTGAAGAAGAGTGAGGACCCGGAAGTCCGCGCGGCCGGCAAGGCGGCGATCTCGCAGTGCTCGCGCACCGCCTCCCAGAAGGAGCAGCTCGAGCGCCTCGAGGGCATGGTCAAGGCCCCGATCTCGTGCCTTCCTTTCATTTTCCGCCCCGAGCTCGACCTGAAAGCCGCCCGCAAGCTGGCCGAAGGGATCACCTGATGGCCTCGATCAGCGACGTGCTCGAAGGCAACCGCATCTGCATCTGCGCCGGGTCGGGCGGGGTCGGCAAGACCACTGCCTCGGCCGCGATCGCCCTGGGCATGGCCGCGCGCGGCCTCAAGGTCTGCGTCCTGACCATCGACCCGGCCAAGCGGCTCGCCGATTCCCTCGGCCTGAAGGAGCTCGGCAACGAAGCGACCCGGGTCGACCCGAAGCTGATCGCCGACCAGGGGGTCGAGGAGGGAGGCGGCGAGCTGTGGGCGATGATGCTCGACGCGAAGGAGACCTTCGACAACCTGGTCGCCCGCCACGCCGAAGACGCCGAGGCCCGGGACCGGGTCCTCAACAACCGGATCTACCAGCAGATCTCGGGCGCCCTGGCCGGCTCCCAGGAATACATGGCGATGGAAAAGCTCTTCGAGCTGCACAGCGAGGGCCGCTTCGACCTGCTCGTGCTCGACACGCCGCCCAGCCGCAACGCACTCGACTTCCTCGACGCGCCCAACCGGCTCACCCAGTTCATCGAAGGCAAGTCACTTCAGATCTTCATCAAGCCGACCGGATTTGCGGCCAAGGTCGCCGGCCGCGGCGCCGGGGTCGCGCTCTCCGTCCTGAAGCGGCTGGTCGGTTTCGACCTGCTGGCCGACCTGTCGGAGTTCTTCACGGCCTTCTCCGGCATGATCGACGGCTTCCAGGACCGTGCCCACCGCGTGAGCGCCCTCCTGGCGGACAAGGAGACCTGTTTCGTGGTGGTCTGCGGCTCCCAGACCGAAACGGTCGACGAGGCCGTGTTCTTCCACTCGAAGCTGATGGAGAGCAAGATGAACTTCGGCGGCATCGTGGTCAACCGGGTGCGGTACCGCCTCGGGACCAGGGTGCCGAAGCTGAAGGCGCTCACCGCTTCGGTGGATGCCGAGCTGGAGAACCCCGAGCTGGCCGAAGAGGTCGCCCGCAACCTGATCGAGTACGACGTGCTCGCCCAGCGCGATGCCCAGAACATCGAACGGCTCTCGAAGATCCTCGGCGGCAGGCCTCTGATCCGCATCCCCTACCTGGACACCGACGTGCATGACATCGTCGGCCTCTGTGAGATCAACAGCTACCTGTTCGCGGACGAAGAGACCCGCGTCAAGCTCGCGACCAAGTAGCGGCGGGCGTCAGGAAGGACGGTTGCGGCGGTACTCGAGCTCGGAGACCGGCCATTCGGTCGTCTCGGGCTGCGGGAAGAACTTGCGGTCGGGATCGCCGTGACCCTGACGGCGGACCGAGTCGAGCCCGTCCATCGCGTGCGAGGGCCATTCGAGAGTTTGGCCGGGGCGTTCCTGGCCGAGCCAGTCCTCGCGCAGACTTGATCCGATCTCATCGACGGCCGAAACCTTGATCTCGCCGGGGGCCGGAACCGGTTCCAGCAGGCGGGCTGGGCCTGGAGGGATGCCGAGCGCCGCTTCGATTTCCGGCATCGGCTCGAAGCGCTTGACCTCGCCGGGAATCTCTTCGGGTTCGAACTCAGGAACCAGTCCGAACAGGGGGTCAACCCCTGCCTCCACTTCCGGACCGAAATTTTCTACTACTCGCGGCTTGAAAATATGAATCTCCGCCTCGGCGGGATCGGGATCGGGGATCGCATCCCACTCGGTTGTGTCGCCACGCTGCCTGATGCTGCCTTCGCCGGCCTGAAGACCCGAAGTGATCAGCGTTTCTTCGGCGACGACGTTGAGGTTCGTCTCGTACCGCCCGAGCACCGCTTCGCGCAGGATCGTGCGGGTCGAGTCCTCGACCCAGGCCGCCAGGTAACTGGCCGATTCGCCGCCGATCATCGTCGTCTCTTCGTTGTTGATCAGGGCCTGTTCGAGGTCGAGCGCCGTTTCGATCCGCTTGCGTGCGGCTTCGTCGTCAGCATCGCCGGTGATCAGCGCGGCGGCCCGGGAGGCCAGCGGCGCGTCGATCACGCCTTCGCCGCCGAGGGCCGAGCGGATGGCGAGCAGGTGGTCACAGAGCGCGTCAACCGGCCGGCTGCGCTCGCAACCGAGCTGGAAGCGCTTCTCGGCGAAGGCGATGGCCTCGTTCTGAGGCGTGTCCTCGATCAGGCGCTGGACGAACTGGTCCAGGCTCGAGACCTCGGACTCGATCAGGAAGTAGCTGCCCTGCCGCGGCGGCGCGGCTCCGGTCTCGACCCGGCGCCAGGTCTCATCGCCGATCGGGGCAAAGGCGAACGGTCCCAGTCCGACGGTGCCTTCCTTGAAGAGGCGCAGTGCCCGGACCAGGCCGTGAAGCTTTTCGATGGCGACCTTCGGGCCTTCGTTCGACTCCCCGAGCGGGGCCATCGCGAGGAAGGCGGGCTGCCAGGCGCTGCGGTCGGTGCCTTCGGAAGAGGTTGCTTCGAGCGGCGCGTCGACGGAGTCGGCCCGGACGATCTTGAGGCCGTTGCTCAACTCGATCTCGGAAGGACTCATCTCGAAGCCGACCAGCGGCACGAGCAGGACATCGGCCTCGTGGACGTCGCGGGCCTCGACCTCGAGTGATTCGAGGGCGGCTTCGACCCGGCTGATGTCGAGTGAAAACTCGGTGGTGCCCTCCCAAAGTCCGCCGATGAAGACGTTGAGCATCTCCTCCGCCCGGCGGTTCGGTTCGGACGGGACCGGCAGCCCCCTGGCCTCGAGGAAAGGAGCGGCCACGTTGGAAGAGGCAACGGCGCCACGCGCGGGGCCGTATGAAGGCAGGGACTTCAGTTCATCGAGGTGCGCCGCGATGTAGCGCGAGGTGAGCGGCACGTAGCGATAGAAATGAGAGCTGTCCCCGTTGTTCTCGGCGACGTCGAACGGAATCTCGTCACCGGTCGCAACCAGCGAAGAAAACCGGGTGGAGGCTTCGGCAGCAAGCCGCTTCAAAGACTCATCAAGTACGGGATCGTGCATGCGGAGTGAGTTCCCGCCATATCCGATGCATCCTGCGCTTGCAGGTTTATGTGCAGCGAGCGGCGCCCGGGGCCTCCAAAACGAAGTGACCGGGATCGAGGCCGTCCCACGGCCCTTATCCAGGTCACCTCTCCGAGGGCCGGTCCTCGCGACTAGCGGCGCAGCGCACCTTTTCCCGTCTCCCGGGGTTTCTGGTTCACCAGTCATCGTCCGTGAGGGCTTGTGTGAAAAAGGGGAAAGCCGTAAAGAGCTTCGGGAAAATTGTCCGGTACTTCGTTCCGGTCGCCATCACGGTCGGCGCCGTCGGGCTGGCCGGGATCGCTCAGGCCCGCCCCGGTGAACTCGATCCCTCCTTCGGGATTGAGGGGAAAGTTCAGATCAGTGTTGGCAGTGATGCCAACCAGATTGCCCGCGACTCGATCACTACAGCTGACGGCAAGACCCTCATCGTCGGGACATCGGACCCGGGAGCAAATGGCCTGATCGCGCGATACAACTCGAACGGGAATCTCGACCCGACCTTTGACGGTGACGGAGTCACGGAGGGTCTCACCACCGACTGGGACAGGGTCGCCATCCAAGACGACGGGAAGATCGTTGTTGCCGGTCGCAAGGACGACTCGATTGCCATCGCCAGGTACAACCCTGACGGCAGTCCGGACCTGGGGTTCGCGACTGGCGGGCTCTTTACGTTCGTGCCCGGTCCCACTCCTGACCCACCGTTGGGAGATCTGCCCGTGGCGATCACGGTTCTCGCGCTCAGAGTTCTGCCCGACGGTCACATCCGCGCCATCTCGCGCACTTCCGAATGCAACGGCGCGAACGTCGTCAGTAACGGAACTGCCGAAGGGTGCACCAATACCTCCGAACTGGTCCTCACCGAGGACGGCTCAGTTGAACCCACGTTCGGCGGCGGCGACGGCTATCTGGTCCTCAACCTGAAATCGATCAAGACCGGCGCCCGGCTGCGGCAGGACGGAAGTGTGACTGTCGTCGGATCCAGAGCGTCATATGAAGTTGGCAATGGGGAATTCCCGACTTCTCACATTCTCTCGGCCCGGTTCACGGACACGGGGGAAGTTGATGAGACTTTCGTCGGAAGCGACAATTTCTTCGACGGAGGCGACTACAACGCAGATGAGATTGCTGTGAAGGAAGACACCGCGGGCCACATTTACGCCAGCTTCGGAGGTACCCTGATTCGCTTCACTGAGACTGGAGCCCTGGACGACACCTTTGGCCGAAAAGGGTTGCTCTACCCGCGCCTCACAAACTTCATCTACCGGAATGCCTCTCTCCAGATCAGTGACTTTCGGTTCGATGATCACAATCGGCTCGTCTTCACCGGCGGCGTCAGCTCATACGGGGGAATTCATCTCGCAACCACCGGTTTCATTGCCCGCCTGACCCCGACGGGTGAGGCCGACGGGTCGTTCGGCGGGGGCGGGATCGCCCGGCTTTGGAGTGGACTCCCGAGGAACTACGAGGACCCCAATCACGGGTTCACCAATGAGAAGTGGTTCTCGCCTAATCGGCTCGTGATGCGGGCCGACGGATCCTTCCTAGTGGCCGGGACCAGTTCGCCGGACGGATCGGGGACCCGGTTCACTCTTGCCGCGTCTCAGGGCGGGGAATTCGAAGTTCCGAAATGCAACGGAGTTCCGGCCACATTCGTTGGCACCGAAGGCCCGGACAAGCTCGCGACCTACGGCGGTGTCGTGGTGACGCTGGCTGGGGACGACGTGATCAAGTCCCGCTACTCCGACGTGTGCTCTGGCGACGGCGACGACCAGATCACGAGCAAGCAAGACGGCGAGCTCCACGGCGGACCGGGCAACGACGTGGTTGATGCACCGAACGGAAGCGAAGATATTTCAGGTGGACCCGGCGACGACGCAATCACCGGCGGTCCCACGGACGACTTGATCATTGGCGGAAGCGGTAACGACACGATCGAGTCCCTTGGGGGGTACGACAGACTACGAGGCGATTCGGGTTCAGACCTACTCCGCGGCGGGGCCCTCGACGACCACCTCGTGGGCGGTTCGGGGCGCGACCGACTCTTCGGTGGCAAGGGTCGAGACCAATTGTTCGGCGGGCCTGGACGGGACGTTCTCAAGCCTGGTCCGCTCGGCCCCGTCGTCGATATCTACAAGGGACTTACTGCCGACGCCCGGATGGAAATCGTCCGCACGGGCCGCCGGGTACATGTCGATGGCTATCTCGCCGTGACCTGCGACACGGGCCAGACAGGTCACTTGACGACCGGCTTCGACTTCAAGGTCAACCCGAACGCCGGTCGATTCAAGTTCTCGGAAGACACCGCCCAAGACATCGAAGTCGGGGGACCGATCCTCAGTGGCATCAAAGGAGAGTTCAGTCCTCGAAACGTGGAAGGTCAGCTCCGGTTCTACATGAACTGGAACGTAGTCGACGAGTTCGGCGACCCGGACGAACCGGCGTGCTGGACCGGCAAATCGAAGAAGAAGCCGTGGGTCCCGTTCAAGGCGAAGCTCACCCCGAAACCAAAGCAGTTCGCCAAGCAGTAATCAGGCGGTGACGGCTTCGGCTACGGGTTCCGCGTCGAGCCACTCGATTCCGTACTTGCGCATTCCGTCGATCAAGGGCACGAGGTCCTTGCCTTTGTCGGTGAGGGCGTAAGTGACTCGGGGCGGTACTTCGGGAAAGGTCTGGCGCTCGACTATTCCCTCTCCTTCGAGGGTTCGGAGGCGGAGCGACAGGGTGCGGGGGCTGATGCCTTCGAGGGAACGCTCCAGCTCGCAGAAACGCTGGCTCTCGCTGGCCAGGTCGCGGATCACAAGGAGCGTCCACTTGCCGGCGATCACGTCGGCGGTGCGACAGACGGGGCATTCTGCGTTGTCGATTGCGCTCATTGAAGAAGTGGGATGGCTGTTCGTTTGCGCTGCCGGGTCCACGATCCGGCGGCAGGCCAAAGTTCACTTCAACAAGTATAGGCACATGGCTTCACTTACTGAAGCGGAATCAGCGAAATGAATACTCCGGCCGCCAGAAACGGTGCCAGCGGCAGGCTGGTCTCCGACGGCGGCCGCCGGGTCCCGAGGGAGATGAGCACTCCGGTCAGGCCAGCCAGAAAGAGTCCGGCGAGCAGCGCCACCCAGGCTCCCCAGCCGAGATAGAGCGAGATCACCGCCACCAGCTTGACGTCGCCCATGCCCATTCCTTCAGGCCGGACGAGAGCGGCCACCAGCAGCGGTGAAGTGATCACGGAGGCCGCAATCAGCGCCGACGCGGCGCCCTCCCCGCCCGACCAGACCGTGATCCCCAGCCAGAGAGCCACGGCGACCAGCAGGGCGCGGTTGGGAATGACCCGCCGGCGGATGTCGGTGACCGAGACCGCGGCGAGGGTTGAAGTGAGAACGATCCCGGCTGTTAAAGACATGAGCCGAGGCTAAAAAGCCTCGGCTCACAAATGAGTCAACAAATGCATGGGTTCACCAGCGCGGGGCTGACGAGGATTTCCACCGGAAGGGCGGGCGATAGTACTCAGTACGTGAGCCAGTCCTTCCGGTGGTACTGACGAAGTCAGCGTCGTGCTGGTGGACCCAGGCTCAGGTGGCTTCGCGGAGCTTCTGTGCTTCGTTCAAGCTCTGGAGCTTCTTGAGCGACTGGTTCTCGATCTGGCGGATTCGTTCGCGGGTCACGTTGAACGTGCGCCCGACCTCGTCCAGGGTCCGGGGATGCTCCCCGCCCAGTCCGTAGCGCAGCTCGAGTACGCGGCGCTCGCGGTAGGAGAGGTTCTCCAGCGATTCCTTGAGGGCTTCCTTGGTCAGAAGGTCCGCGGCGCGATCGAAAGGCGACTCCGCCTTCTCGTCGGCGATGAACTGTCCGAACTCGGATTCCTCTTCGTCACCGACCGGCTTCTCGAGAGAAACCGGCGACTGAGCTGAACGCTTGATCGAGTCGACCTCTTCCGGATCGATGCCGGTTACCTCGGCGATCTCTTCCGGGGTCGGCTCACGACCGAGCTCGGTCACGAGCTTGCGCTCGGCCCGGCCGATCTTGTTCAGCTTCTCGACGACGTGGACCGGGATGCGAATGGTCCGTGCCTTGTCTGCAAGTGCCCGGGCGATCGCCTGGCGGATCCACCAGGTCGCGTAGGTCGAGAACTTGAATCCCTTGCGGTAATCGAACTTCTCGGCCGCACGGACCAGCCCGAGGGTGCCTTCCTGGATGAGATCGAGGAAAGGCAGCCCCTGGTTCCGGTAGTTCTTGGCGATCGAGACGACCAACCGGAGGTTGGACTCGACCATCTTCTGCTTGGCGTCGAGATCGCCGCGCTCGATGCGCTTGGCGAGATCAACTTCTTCCTGGGCAGTCAGCAGGCGAACCTTGCCGATGTCCTTGAGGAAGAGCTGAAGGGAATCGGTCGTCATGTCCGGCTTCAGGTCAAGAGCTTCCTTCTTACGGCGGCGACCACGTCGTCCGTCTGAGCGCTCTGCGTCTGCTGTTGCCTTCTGAGCGGGGTCGACGTCCTCGACCAGCTCGATGCCCTGCTTCTCGATATGCCCGTACAGATCTTCAATATCGGATTCGTCGAGATCGACTTCCTTGACGGCAGTGGCGATGTCACCAAAGGTGAGCACGCCGAGCTGCTGCCCGCGATTCACGAGAGTCTTTACTTCTTCTAGTTCCTGGAGTTCGGCTACAAGCATTGTGTCCCTATCTGATTTCCCTGGCGCAGTGATTTTTCTCATTCGTACCGTCTTGAGGGAAGACGACGAACATGCACAAACACGGACCACTCGTCAAGATCCGCGTTTCGCTCCTGATTTTCTGGAACTGCGAGATACCGTTACGCCAAGTATGTGGTCAAACGAGTGTTCGGATACTAGCCGCTTCACTTAGTAAAGTCAAGACTTACGCCGTCTTTTTGCTGTCTACAGACAAGAATTGCCCGTGTCCCTCAATTTCAAACTCCGAAATAGCCCTTGAGTTGCGATGACCGCGATCAGGACCGTGATCTAAACCCGATCGAGGGCGAGATTCCGCTTTCCGAGCAGTGGAAGCACCTCCACTGGCTCCAGGCCTTCTGGACCCGCGCCTACCGCGAGAACGTGACCGGCCTTTCAGCCATGGTCGCCTACAACCTGATGCTGGCGATCTTCCCCTTCGCCTTCCTCATCCTCTTCATCTTCAGCCAGATCCTGCGAATCGAGGGAGTTGAGGCCGGCGTGATCTCCGATCTCCAGCGCCTTTTCCCAGACGCCGAGCAGAACACGCTCAACAACGTGCTCTCCAGCGTCCGCTCGAACTCGGCGACGATCGGCGCGGTCGCGGCGCTCGGCTCGATCTGGATCGGCGCCTCCTTCTGGGGCGCCATGGACACCGCCTTCTGCCGGATCTACCACGTGCAGTGCCGTGGCTGGTGGGAGCAGAAGCGATTCTCGCTGGCGATGCTGGTGGTGGTGGCGCTCTTCATCCTCGGCAGCGTTGTCCTGCCGGCCGCCGAGGGCGCACTGATTGACTCGACCCAGCGCCTGCCGTTCGGACTGAACGAAGTCCAGTCGCTGGACAGCGCCATCCTGATCCTGATCACCCTGGTCCTCAATTTCACGGTCTGCTCGATGATTTACTGGGCGGTGCCGAAGGGCCACATGTCCTGGAAGGCCGTCTGGCCTGGAGCCATTTTCGCAACCCTGGTCGCCGGCCTCGCCAACTGGCTGTTCCCGCTCTACCTGACCAACATCTCGACCCTGTCCAACTTCGGTTCTACCATCGGCTTCATCCTGATCGCCCTGCTCTGGTTCTACATCGTTGCCCTGACCCTGCTCGCAGGCGCCGTCATCAATTCGCTTCGGCACGAGTACCACGACCTCGGGCAGCTTCCCTACGGAATCGTCAGCCGGGCATCACTACTGGCGATGGCCATGGCCCGTGAAGAGGAAGAGACCAGGGTTCAGGTTCGCCCAAGCGCCGAGCCCTATCGCTCGCTGACCGCCCCCCAGGCCAACGACGCTCCGGACGAATCAGATAAGGACAGCACCGACGTTATTTCCATCGACTCCCGCCGCAGGCTCAGGTGAGCGTCGAAATCGAACTGATGCCGGACCCGGTTCGTCACGGCCTGGCGACCGCCGGTGCCATGAGATGCACCCAGACCGCGGTGATCACGGTCGACGAGGAGATCTTCGAGCAGATCTGGACCCCCTCGACCCTCGAACTCCTGGCCCGCTCCTACTGGCGATTCATGCGGCGGCGTTCGCTCGGCCTGATCCGGGTCTCCTACCGACCAGACTCCCAGAACGTGGTCCTGGTTTCGAGCCGGATACCTCTGCTCCGGTTCCGATCCCCCGAGTTCCAGACCGGCACCGACGAGGCCTCGGTCACCTGGCCGATCGAAAAAGGGCTGCTCGTCGCCCCCGCCGGTCGCGACAAAGGCTTTCTGCGTATCGCCGTCCGCCATGCGGGAGAATGCGAGGACCGGCCCGGCCGGCAGCGGCTCGAGGTGACCTCCGACATTTCGAACTTCTACCCCTGGATCCGCGGGAGCGGATGGTTCGCCCGGCTCGGGACCTGGATTTATTCCCAGACCCAGCTACGCACCCACATCTGGGTAACCAGGGGCTTCCTCCGGTCGCTCGAAGGACTCCCGGACGAAGTCCTAAAGCAGGGCGAGGATCCGGAAACCGAACCACTCAACGGCTGACCGGCTAGCCCTCAGGGCCGCTATTACTCGGCTTCCATTTCCTCGACCGCGGCGGCCATAGCCTCGTCGAGTCCGGTCGTCTCGATGTCGAAGAGTTTCATTCCCGAGGGGTCTTCGACCACCGTCTCGGTCGTCAGGCCCTCGACCAGAGGTCGCGCGACCCCGGTGTCCACAGGAGTGACCAGACCGATCCAGCGTGAGGAGAGTCCGGGGGACAAAAAGGGCACGGCAATCCGTTTGGGAGGCCGGCGGTTCATAGCTTCGGCCATTTTGTCCATCATGCCGCCGTAAGTCGTGACGTCCGGGCCGCCGAGTTCGATCACGTGGTCCTCGGTGTCGCCCTCCTTCCCCAGCTCGCGGGAGGCCGCCAGGTACGAAACGACATCCTTGACGGCGATCGGCTGGGTGCGGGTCGTGGTCCATCGGGGCGTGACCATGAGCGGCAACCGCTTGACGAGGTAGTAGACGGTCCTGAACGATTCACTGCCTCCGCCGAGCACCGCGGCGGCTCGCAGGTAAGTCTGGGGAAGTCCGGTCGAGGCGAGGGCATCGGCGGTCTCCTGACGGGAGCGCAGGTGCTTTGACTTGCCTTCGCCGAGGCCACCGAGGTAGATGATCCGGCCGACACCGGCCTTCTTCGCCGCCTCGGCAAAATTGGTCGCGGCCCGACGATCGGTCTCCTGAAAATCTTCCTTTGCCCCACGGCCCATCGAATGGACCAGGTAGTAGGCGATGCCGACTCCCTCCATTGCCACGTCGAGCGACTTTGGATCGAGCACGTCGGCCTTGACGACTTCGCAACCGGCTTCTTCCAGATCCTTCGCCTTCTCCGGGCTGCGGGCGAGGCAGCGGACCGTGCATCCGGCCTCGGCCAGCCGTAGGGCAAGCTTTCGGCCGATGTAACCAGTGGCTCCGGCTACGAGGATCCGGTCAGCCATAGAGCCCACCGGTGACTTCGCGCAGCTTGTCGCGATCGTGGCGGGCGCCGACCTTGCGGACGGTACCTGAGCGGGAACGCATGACCAGAGACTCGGTCGTGGCGAAGCCCTTGCTGCGACGGACACCGTCGAGCAGGTCGCCGTCGGTCACTCCGGTGGCGGCGAAGAAGACGTCGTCGCCATTGACCAGATCGTTGGAAGTCAGGACCTTGTCGAGGTCGTAGCCGGCCTCGAGGGCGGCGTTTCTTTCGTCCTCGTTGCGGGGCCAGAGCTTGCCGATGATCTCGCCGCCGAGGCATTTGATCGCCGCGGCCGCGAGCACGCCTTCCGGAGTGCCACCGATGCCCCACAGCAGGTCGATGCCGGTGTCGTCGGAGACCGCCAGCAGGGCGGCCTGGACGTCGCCGTCGGTGATGAACCGGATGTTGGCGCCGGCTTCGCGCACCTCTTTCACCACTTCTTCGTGACGCGGCCGGTCGAGGATGGTCAGCGTGACCTCTTCGGGACCACCGCCCTTGCGCTCGCCGATCTTTTTGATCAGCTCGCCGATCGGTTCGTCGAAGTTGAGCAGGTCCTTGAATTCGGCTGAGGTGGCGAGTTTCTCCATGTAGACGCACGGACCCGGATCGAACATCGAGCCGCGCTCGGCCAGCGCGATCACGGCGAGCGCTCCGCCGAAACCGCGGGCGGTGAGGGTCGTGCCTTCGAGCGGATCGACCGCGATGTCGACCACCGGGGGGCTGCCGTCGCCGATCTTCTCGCCGTTGAAGAGCATCGGTGCTTCGTCCTTCTCGCCTTCCCCGATGACCACGATGCCGTCCATCGGCACCGTGTCGAGCAGCAGGCGCATCGCGTCGACCGCGGCGCCGTCGGCGGCCAGCTTGTCTCCCCTCCCGATCCAGCGAGCGGCCGACAAAGCTGCCGACTCGGTGACCCTGACCATCTCGAGAGCGAGGTTACGGTCGGGCTTGGTTCCGGATCGGACATCGTGGGAGATCACACTCATGGCGGCAAGGCTATAACGGCCGGAGCGCAAGTGCCGATTGGGCGCGACGTCCGGATAGGCTGCGGGGGTGACTGCCAAGAGATGGGGATTGACGCTGCCGTTGCCGCTGACTTCACTGGCCGACCACCGGCCTTTCGTGGAGCAGGCCGAAGCCGAGGGATACACCGATCTGTGGACCGGTGAGACCGGCGGGCCGGACGGGTTCACCCCCTTGGCGCTGAGCTCGGCCTGGACTGAAAAGATCCGGCTCGGAACCGGCATCGTCGGCGTGTTCCAGCGTGGCCCCGCCCTGCTGGCGCAGCAGGCGGCCGCCCTGACCGACGCCTCGAGCGGACGCTTCGTGCTCGGCATCGGCGCCTCCTCCGACCGCATGGTCGCCGGCTGGAACGAGATCCCCTTCGAGAAGCCCCTGACCAAGGTCGAGCAGACCCTCGACTTTCTCCGCGTTGCCCTGGCCGGCGAGCGCACCCGCACCGGCTTCAAGCTCGAGACCGCTCCCGCTCATCCCACCCCGATCGTCCTCGCGGCGTTGCGCGGCAAGATGCTGCGACTCGCGGTGGAAAAAGCCGACGGCGCCTTCAGCAATTTCCTGCCGCTCGGTGGGCTGCCCCAGGTCACCGCCCAGCTCGAAGGGGCCGATCCCGATTTCGAGGTGCTCTGCCGCTTCTTCTGTATCGCCGGGGAGAAAGAGCAGGTCGAGCCGCTCGCGCGTTTCATGTTCTCTTCCTACGTCACGGTCCCGGTCTACGCGAACTTCTTCCGCTGGCTCGGCTACGGCGACGAGATCCAGGCGATGTGTGACGCCTGGGCCGAAAAGGACCGCCAGGGCGCGGCGGCGGCGGCCCCGTGGGAGCTGATCGAAGACACCTTCCTGGTCGGCTCTCCCGAATACATCCGCGAGCGCCTCGATGCCTACGTCGACGGCGGCATCACCCTGCCGATCGTCACCCCGATCACCACGCCGGACAACATGTCGTCGCTGATCACCGCGCTCGCGCCCTGATCAACCGGTTCCCGGCTCCTCGGGATCCCGCCAGAGGCGCTTCTCCCACGGCGGGGTGATCGGATCGAACCGCGCCGGCCGGGCGATCGGGTCCGAGCGCACTATCTCCAGTGGCACCAGGTGGATGTACCGGGCCGGGGTGTGGCCCGGATAGTTGCCGAGGTCGTCGCCGTCGACGTTGCCGGCGTGGCTGCCGCCCGCGATCAGGTACCGCCCGGTCCGCTCGCCCCATCCGCCCGGCTCGCGCAGGCCCAGCTCCTCGGCCGCCCCCGACAGAAATCCCCAGCCGATGTCCGATCCCCAGTTGACGAACGAGCGGTCGTGGTTGTGACCGGAATGAGACGAGGCTCGCTGACTGACCTCACCGTCGGGACCGATCCTGACCTGCACTGACTCCCAGTCATTGCGGTGGTAACCCTCTACTTCGAGGACCGGCACCCCACGCAACGATGCGCTTTCCGGGTAGTAGGCCCAGTACTGGACGTAGAGAAAGCCGGCCCGTTCACCATCGCAATCGGCTGCCGGGTCAGTCCGGACCGTCAGCGCGCGGCAGTCCAGCACCCGCGTGAACAGAGTGACCGGCTCGCCAGCCAGGGACTCCCGCAGCTCCCCGCCCGCCGCGGCCTCGGCGCAATACGGAGAACGGCATGTGCGGTAGTCCACCGGCAGGCCGAGCAGGTCACGTCCGTAGAAGAGATCCGGGGTGTTCCGCCGGACGAGGTCCGCCGCGCTCTCGCCGTAGGCCAGGTCGAGGGAAGGTTCGCGGTCGCAGTAGCCGGAGAGCGATGCGGCGCAGAGCATCTGCTTCGAGATCGAATGCACCAGACCGAGCGCCGGCACCCGGGCGCCGGCCACGGTGAGCCCGGCCATCAGTGCCGTGACCAGCAGCACGAGGCCGATCCACTCGACGGTCGACTGGCCATGGGCTTCGATCGGAAGTCGCCGGAACATGGTCCAACGAAAGTAGGAAAGGGACCGTCACAGGTGGCGCCAGGACTCCGCCGAAAGGCTGAAGCGGGGCCCGCCGGAGAGTCACGTCGCCGGCGGCGATAGAGTCAAGCCGTGGCCGACCCGACCAAACCGAACCCCCGCCGGGCCCAGAGGGGCCAGGACCAGAAGGGGGAAGTCAAGTGGAAGTGGTGGGCGCTCGGCGTCGCGGTCGTCCTCCTGCTGGTGATCGTCCTCCAGAATTCGCAGAAGGTCGATTTCAACCTGCTCTTCATCTCGACGTCCACCCCGCTGATCGTGCTGCTGCTGATCACCGCCCTGATCGGGGCGATCATCGGTTACACCGGGCCGATCCTCAGGCGCCATCGCCACAACACCCGGCGCGAGTACGAAAAGGACTGACCTTCAGTCGTCCGTGGCCGCTTCCCCCGGCATGCCCAGCCGCTCGCGGGTGACCTCGATCGCCTCCGGGTTGGAGTCGATCAGGACATACTTCCGGTCCAGCTCCTCCGCCACCGCGCCGAGCGTGCCACTGCCGCAGAAGAAGTCGAGGCACCAGTCACCGGGGACGGTCGAGGCAGTGACCATGCGCCGGACTACACCTAAGGGCTTCTGGCTCGGGTAGCCGGTCTTCTCCGACCCATTGGTCGGCACGATCGTGTGCCACCAGACGTCGGTCGGCAGCTTGCCGCGCGCCGCCTTCTCCGGTGTGACCAGTCCCGGTGCCATGTACGGCTCGCGGTCGACCTCTTCCGAATTGAAGAAGTAGCCCGCCGGGTCCTTGACGTAGACCAGGATCGTGTCGTGCTTGGCCGGCCACCGCTTCTTCGACCGGGCGCCGTAGTCGTAGGCCCAGATGATCTCGTTGATGAACGCCTCGCGGCCGAAAATCTCGTCGAGCAGCAGCTTGCAGTAGTGCGCCTCGCGGTAGTCGATGTGGAAGTAGAGCGTGCCGCTCGCGGTCAGCAACCGGTGGGCCTCTTCGAGGCGAGGTGCGAGGAAACCGAGGAAGTCATCGAAGCTGTCCCGGTAGGACGAGCTGTCCAGCAACTCGGTCCGGTACCGCCGTCCCTCGAACCCGGTCCGGTCGCCGTCCTCGTCGGCAACCGTCCGAATCGTCCTGCGTGCCTGGTCCCGCCCGGTGTTGAAGGGCGGGTCGATGTAGATCAGCTGGAACGATTCGCCGGGAAGCTTCGGTAAAAGGTCCAGGTTGTCGCCCAGGAGAATCTGATTTGTCGAAGGCATCCCGGACACGGGGCCGGACGCTACCCCACGAGCCAAGGCGCATGCCGAAGTGATCGGTCTACCGCGGGGGCGGGCAATTCGGACTCGCTATTCCCGAAGTGACCGGAATAAGGGCCTTGTAGCGGCCTCGATTCAGGTCGCTTCGACCTCTACGGCTTCCTATACTCGGCCTTTTCCGAACCGATCGGGATAGGGCCGAAATAGTCGGCCTTATCCCGATCGGTTTCAGCACTGCGAGCATTCACGGCTGGCCGTTCAAAGTGCGTAAGCGGGCGGCCCTCAGGTAACTAGAGGTTGCCGAGTGCGGCGACTATCTCGGACACGATCTTCTTCGCGTCACCGAAGACCATCGACGTCTTCGGTTCGTAGAAAAGATCGTTGTCGATTCCCGCGAACCCGGGGCTCATCGAGCGTTTCAGGACGAGACACTGATGGGCCTCCCCCGCTTCGATGATCGGCATTCCGTAAATCGGGCTTGATTCGTCGGTCTTGGCGGCCGGGTTGGTCACGTCGTTGGCGCCGATGACCACGCAGACATCGGTCTGCGGCAGCTCGGGGTTGATGTCGTCCATCTCGCGCAGCTTCTCGTACGGCACGTCGGCCTCGGCGAGCAGCACGTTCATGTGGCCGGGCATTCGCCCCGCCACCGGATGAATCGCATACTCGACCGTGATGCCGCGCTTCTCGAGCTCGTCCGCCATCTCACGCACGGCGTGCTGGGCCTGGGCGACCGCAAGGCCGTATCCGGGAACGATCACCACGGAGTCGGCGTAGGCCAGCTGGATGGCGGCGTCCTGGGCACCCATCGACTGGTAGGGCCGCTGTTCCTGGTCGCCTCCTCCCCCTGTCACTGGAGAGCCGAATCCGGCGAACAGGATGTTCGGGATCGAGCGGTTCATGGCGGTCGCCATCTCCAGCGTGAGGATCGTGCCTGAGGAGCCAACGAGCGTGCCGGCGACGATCAGGGCGGTGTTGTCGAGCGCGATTCCGGCGGCGGCCGCAGACAGGCCGGTGAAGGCGTTGAGGAGCGAAATGACAACCGGCATGTCGGCCCCACCGATTGGCATCACGACCATCGTGCCGAGGAAGGCCGCAACGACCAGCATCAGGATGAACACCGGCTGGCTGAGGTCGCCGAGGTCGTTGTTGAACCCGAGGTAGACGCAGCCGGCGACCAGGACGGCCAGCAGGACGCCGTTGATGATCTTCTGGCCGGGCAGGCCCATCGGCTGACTCGGGATCAGTTCCTGGAGCTTCGCGAACGCGACGTTGGAGCCCCAGAAGGAGACTGAACCGACGACCATCGCCAACAGGGTGGGGATCAGGACTTCGAGCGGGACATTCGGCGTCTGACCCACTGAAAACCCGGCAAGGTGCGAAGCCTCGAACAACGACTTCGTGATTCCGGGTCCCTCAGAAAGGCCATCGTTGATGTGCAGCCAGTGCCGGTACTCGGACCAGGCAATCAGGGCGATGGCGCCACCGCCGAGGCCGTTGTAAAGCGCGACCATCTGCGGCATCTCGGTCATCTTCACGCGCCTCGAAGCGAACGCTCCGATTAGTGAACCGAGCACGATTCCGCCGATGATCAGGCCCCAGTTGCCGATGCCCCTCTGCGCGAGAGTCGCTACGACCGCTATAGCCATGCCAACCGCGGCCAGGCCGTTACCGCGGCGCGCGGTGGTCGGGTGGGTGCCCAGCTTGATGCCGTAGATGAAGAGCGAGAAGGCGACGATGTAGAGCAGGCCGACAGCAGCGCCGTCGGGTGCGAGAGCAGCAAGGGTCATTACTTCGGCCCCTCTTCAGGCTCGGCCTTTTTCTTCTTCTTGCCGCCGAACATCTCGAGCATGCGGTCAGTGACCATGAAGCCACCGACGACATTGATGGTGCCGAAGACGATGGCGATGAAGCCGATCACATCAGAGAAGGTGCTGGTCGAATAACCGACGACGATCAGCCCGCCGAGAACCACGATGCCGTGGATCGCGTTGGTCTGGGACATCAGGGGCGTGTGAAGCGTCGCGGGCACCTTCGAGATGACCTCGAATCCGACGAAAATCGCCAGAACCATGATCGTCAGCTCGGTTACGAGATCCATTACTTCGCCGTCCTCTCGCCGCGGATTTCACCTTCGTGGGCGATGCAGGCCGCCTCGATGATGTCGTCCTCGAAGTTCAGTTCGATTCCGCCGGACTCGGTGAGCATCAGGCCCAGCAGGTTCTCGAGGTTCTTGGCGTAGAGCTGCGAGGCGTGACCGGCCAGGTTTGAGGCCAGGTTCAGCGGTCCGACGATCTTCACGCCGTTGACGTCGATCGTCTGCCCGGCTTCGGTCAGCTCGCAGTTGCCACCGGTCTCGGCGGCGAGGTCGACGATGACCGAGCCCGGCGCCATGTTGTTGACGCCTTCTTTGGTGATGAGGATCGGCGCGGCGCGTCCGGGGATCGCGGCGGTCGTGATGATCACGTCCTGCCTGGCCGCGTTCTCGTCCAGGGCCTGCCGGACCTGCGCGTTCTCTTCGTCGGTCAACGGGCGGGCGTAACCGCCTTCGTCCTCGGCGTCCGGGATGAAATCGAGCTCCAGCGGGCGTCCGCCGAGCGAGCCGATCTGCTCCCAGGCGGCGCGGCGGATGTCGAAGCCGGTGACGATGGCGCCGAGGCGCTTGGCGGTCGCGATCGCCTGGAGTCCGGCAACGCCAGCCCCGAGCACGAGGACCTTGGCCGGCCGGATCGTTCCGGCTGCCGTCGTGAGCATGCCCCAGAACCGGGCTGACTCGGTTGAGGCAATCAGGGCCGCGGCATAACCGGCGGCGGTCGCCTGTGAAGAGAGGGCATCCATTGCCTGGGCGCGTGTGGTGCGCGGTATCGCTTCCATCGCGAAAGCGGTGACACCGGCCTTGGCCAGCGCGTTGTTGGTGTCGGCTGCGGTCCATGGGGACATGTGGCTGATCACGACCTGGCCGGAACGGAAGGCGGAGATGTCCTCGACGCTCGGCACGGCAACCTTGAGCACGACGTCGGCGGCAAGCACGTCAGACAGCGATCCGACCGTGGCACCGGCCTCGGAGTACTGCGAGTCGGGATGACCGGCGATCACACCGGCCCCGGACTCGACCACGACGGAGACGCCCTCTTTCTTCAAGAGGGAAACGACCGCATCGGGAACCAATGCGACCCGTTTTTCGCCGGAGGCGGTTTCTTTGGGAACGCCGATCTTCATGGAGGAGACAGCGCCAGACTATGCCAATTCATTTCAGCCATGCCGGGTCACGCAGTCAGGGCGGCGAGCCGCTCGACCGTGTGCTTCATCTGGTCCACCTCGGGATGAACCGGGGTCGCGATCAGGCGGTCGATTCCGTTCTCGCGGAAACGTGCCAGCCGCTCGGCGACTTCGGCTTCGGTGCCGATCAGCGACACCCCGTTGACGACCTCGTCGCTGCAGGCGGCGAATGCCCCTTCCTTGTCCCCGGCCTGGAACTTGACCTGGACCTCGTCGGCGATCTCGCCGTAGCCGAAGCGATGGGCGAGGTCGACGTAGAAGTTCGTCTTGCGTGAGCCCATGCCGCCGAAGTAGAGGACCAGGCCCATGCGAACCATGTTCCGTGCGGCCTCGAGGTCCCCGTCGATCGCGACCTGAACCGAAGGCGAGATCTCGAGGTCCGAGCGCTGGCGGTTGCCCTTCTTGAGACCGGTCTCAATGTGCTCGCCCCAGGCCTCTTCAAACTTGTCGACGCTGAAGAAGATCGGGATCCAGCCGTCGGCGACTTCGGCCGCGATCTCGACCGACTTGCGGCCGATCGCTCCGAGGAAGATCGGGATCTCGCTGCGCAGCGGCTTGAAGTTGAGCTTCAGCGGCTTGCCCTGTCCGTCGGGCAGCGGCAGCTGGTAATGCTCGCCCTGGTGGTCGACCTTGCCATCGCGGGCGACGATCTCGCGCACGACTTCGACGTATTCCTTGGTGCGGCCCCAGGGCTTCGAGTACGGAACGCCGTACCACCCCTCCGAAACCTGCGGACCGGACGGTCCGAAACCAAACATGAAGCGACCGTTCGAAAGCGTGTCGATCGTGACGCCGGCCATCGCGGCGGCGGCCGGCGGGCGGGCCGGGACCTGCATGATCGCCGCGCCGAGATTGATCTTCTCGGTCTGCCCGGCCAGCCAGGCCAGGACCGAAACGGCGTCGGAACCATAGGACTCAGCGACCCAGACCGATTCGTAACCGACACCTTCGGCGAACTTCACCGCCTCCAGTGCCTCATCACCCTTTGGACCGATCCCCCAATAACCAAGGTACAAACCAAGCTTTAGCGACATTGCAGGACCCTATCGGGATTGCGGCGTCTTCGAAACCAGTCACAATCACCCCGTGATCGAAGCCGAGACGCAGGTTATGGCGGACACAGGTCTCTCCAGTGAGGAGGCCGAGCAACGCCTGAAGCAGCTCGGCCCGGCCGAGCCGCATTCCTCGAGGTCGACTTCGAGCATCGTCGCCGGCAACGTCTTCACCCTTTTCAACCTGGTCATCGGGGTCTTCTTCGTCCTGATCCTCTCGCTCGGCCTCTTCGCCGACGCGATCTTCGGGCTGATCGCGATCATCAATTCCTGGATCGGCATCCGCCAGGAGATGAAGGCCAAGGAAACGCTCGACCGGCTGGCGATCCTGGTCGCTCCCCGCGCCGGCGCCCTGCGCGACGGCCAGGAGATCGAGCTACTTGCCGACGAGATCGTGCCCGGCGACACGGTCAGGATCGAACCGGGCGACCAGCTCGTCGCCGACGGCACCGTGCTCACCTCGCGCGGACTGACCCTCGACGAATCGATGCTCACCGGCGAGGCCGACGGCGTCGCCAAGCCAGCCGGACACGAAGTCCTCTCGGGAGCGTTCGTGATCTCCGGTTCGGGCCGGTACGAGGTGACCGCGGTCAGGGACGACAGCTACGCCGGCCAGATCGCCGGCGAGGCCAGGGCGTTCCGCCATCCGCCGTCGCCGCTCGAGAGCGAAGTCAACCGGGTGATCATCGCCTGCACCCAGGTGCTGGTCCCGCTGGCCGTCCTCCTGATCGTCTCGCTCTACGTCCAGAAGGTGCCGCTGACCGAAGGCGCCCAGACCGCCACGGCCGGCCTGATCACTCTGATCCCGGAAGGCCTGGTCCTGTTGATGAGCGTCACCTTCGCGGTAGCCGCCGTCCGGCTGGCGAGGCGCGACACCCTGATCCAGCAGATGAGCGCGACCGAATCACTGGCCTCGGTCGACACGATCTGCGTCGACAAGACCGGCACCCTGACCGACGGCCACCTGACCCTGGTCGGGATCGAGCCCGCCTACGTCACCGACACGAAACTCGCCCAGCGCCTTCTCGGGCGCTACGCCGCGAGCGCCGGCGACCAGAACCGCACCCTCAAAGCGGTCGCCAGCGAATTCCCCGCCGAAGCCGAGCCGGTCCTCGGCGAGGTCACCTTCTCCTCCGAGTGGAAGTGGTCGGGCCTGATCTTCGAGGACGGCGGTCACCCGGTCAGCTTCGTGCTCGGCGCGCCCGACCTGATGATCGACGCCGGCGCCCTGACCCTGACCGAGTCGATGGCCGAGCGCCTGCGGGTCGAGACCGAGTCCGGCCGGCGCGTCGTCGCCCTGAGCCAAACCACCACTCCCCTGCCCGAGCACGGCCGTGACGGCCTGCCGGCCGGTCTCGAGCCGGTCGCCCTGGTGATCCTCGAAGAAAACCTGCGACCTGGCGTCTCAGAGACGCTCGAACTGATGCGCAGCGAGGACGTCGTCCTCAAGCTGATCTCCGGCGACGCCCGGGCCACCGTGACCGCCGTCGCGCGGGCGGTCGGCATCCCTGACGACGCCGGCGTCGTCGAAGGCAGCAACCTGCCGGAGGATCCGGAAGAACTCACCGCGGTGGCGAAGGACAACACGATCTTCTGCCGGATCAAGCCCGATCAGAAAAAGGCCTTGGTGACGGCGCTGTCCGATGCCGGTTGTTACACGGCGATGATCGGCGACGGGGTGAACGACGTGCCCGCCCTGAAGAGCGCCCGCATGGCCGTGGCAATGGGGTCCGGCAGCCAGGTGACCAAGAGCGTGGCCGACGTGGTCCTGCTCGAGGACGAGTTCTCCCGGCTGCCCGAAGCCGTGGCCGAAGGCCGCCGCATCGCCCGCAACATCCACCGGCTGGGCCGCCTCTACCTGACCAAGTCCGTCTACGCCGCGGCCCTGATCCTGCTGGTCTCGGTGCCGGGCTTCGCTTTCCCGTTCCTGCCGCGCCACCTCACCCTGGCCGCTTTCCTGACCATCGGCATCCCCTCCTTCGTGCTGGCGCTCGCACCCTCCGACGGCCCGCTCTACCGCGGCCGGCTCCTGCGCTCCCTGGGAGCGTTCGCCGTTCCGGCCGGCCTGGCGACCGCGCTCGGATCGATCCTCTCCTTCTTCCTGGTCGACGTCGTCTTCGGCGGCACCCTGGAAGAAGGCCGCACGGCGGCGACCACGACACTGATCGTGCTCGGACTCTGCTTCGTGCTGCTGCTCGAGCGCGGACCCGGCCGCGACCACATCGCGATCCAGAGCTACATGCTGGCGATGGTCGCGGGGCTGGGCGCGCTCTTTGCGGGGATCCTCGCGGTGACGCCGGTGCGCGAATTCTTCGACATGACGATGCTGGGCGCAGACGGCTGGTTCATCGCGATGCTCGCCGCCGCGCTCGGACTGCTTTTCGCCAGCGTCATGTGGAAGCTGCCGATCATCCAGTCATGGGAGGTCGACGCCGAGGAAGAATCGGGCGCGCCACCGCTGGAACGGTAGGCGAGACCCGGCCATGTAGAGTCATCTCCATGACCTTCAGGGAGTCACCAAAATTGTTGCTGCTCGCGGCGCTGACCGGGTTGATGTTGTTCGGTGCTACGGCGGCAACGGCTCAGGCCACCAAGTCGCAGGGCTCAAAACACGCCGGCGAAGCGGTCCGGAGTGGCAACCTCACGGCCACCGCGACCGGTAAACCGTGGGCCTTCGAGTTGACGGATCAGCGGGGCCGCAAGGTGCTCGCCGAGCAGCCGGGCAGGGGTACGACTTCGGCAGGCACCATCGGCTTCCGGGTCGGTGGCGACTGGAAACACGCGATCCGGGTAAGAAAGTCGTGGAGGCAGGGCTCCTCGAGACTCATGCGCGTGGCCACCACCGACCCGCAACGCGACCTGAAGATCAGCGTCGAACCCGCCGACCGGGGCTCGATCCGCCTCCGCGCCCGGATCGTCGGCCCCCTGACCGATGTAGCTGCCCTCGGCATGGCCTTCCACGCCCGAAAAGGCGAGCGATATCTCGGATTCGGCGAGCGCTCGAACTCGGTTGACCAGCGCGGCAAAGTGGTCGAGAACTGGGTCGGCGAGGGTCCGTACCAGCCGGACGAATACCCGGTCATCCGCAATTCGGTGCCCGAGTGGGCGCTGCGGACGACCGACGAAAGCGAAGACGCCACCTACTTCCCGATGCCCTGGCTGCTCTCGACCGCCGGCTACGGCGTGCTGGTCGAGAACTCCGAGCCGAGTTACTTCCGGCTCGGCACCGACCAGGCCGACACCTGGAGCCTCGAACTTTCCCGCGACGTGGATGGACTCGCCCGCCAGCCGGTCGACGCCCCTTCACCACGATCGATCTCGATTCGCTTCTTCGCCGGACCGAAACCGGCCGGCGCCCTGCGGCGAATGAGCGCCGCGATCGGCCGGCAGCCCGCCCCGGCCCCCTGGTTCCTCGGACCGTGGGTCCAGTCGAAGGACGGCGACCAGGAGACGATCGACCGGCTGCGCACAGCTGACGTCCCGACTTCGGTCGGCCAGACCTACGCCCACTACCTGCCCTGTGGTGACCAGCGGGGCGATGAGCAGGGCCAGCGCGACCGCACGGACCTCTTCCATCGAAGCGGGATGGCCGTCACGACCTATTTCAATCCGATGATCTGCACCAATTACGACCCGCCTTTCGATGAACTCGCGGCCAACGGCGAAATCACCCGGGACCGGACCGGACTGCCCTATGAGTACAAATATCTGCGGTTCACGGTCGGCCAGTTCGACTTCTCGTCACCGGGAGCGCAAGATTCGTACGGGAACCTCCTGCGGGAGGCGCTGGATGACGGCTACGACGGCTGGATGGAGGACTTCGGCGAGTACACGCCACCGGACTCGGTCTCCGCCGACGGTACGCCGGGAATGGTCATGCACAACCAGTACCCGCGCGACTACCACTGCAGCGCCCACGAACAGACCAAGGATTACGGACGACCGGTGCTGCGCTTCATCCGCTCTGGCTACACCGGAGCGGCCGCCTGTGCCCCCGTGGTCTGGGGTGGCGATCCGTCGACCACCTGGGACTACGACGGTCTGCGGGCCGCGGTCACCAACGGCATCACGATGGGGCTCTCCGGCGTGGGCGTCTGGGGCTCGGACATCGGCGGCTACTTCTCCCTCCTCACCGACCCCCTCTCGCCCGAACTTTTAACCCGATGGGTCCAGTTCGGAGCTTTCTCCGGAGCGATGCGAAGCCAGGCGAACGGCTTCCAGCTCGGCTATGCACGGAGGCCCCAGATCCTCGATCTCGACCAGATCGACAACTGGAGGCGCTACGCAAAGCTGCGCACCCAGCTCTTCCCCTACCTGCGGGCCGCGGCGGTTGAGTACCGGCGGAACGGTCTGCCGATGATGCGGGCCATGGCCCTGCAGTTCCCTTACGAACCGCGAGCGGTCGCGCAAGACGATCAGTACATGTTCGGACCAGGACTGATGGTGGCTCCGGTGACCGAGCCGGGTGCGACCACCCGACGGGTATACCTGCCGAAGGGTCGCTGGGTGGACCTGTGGCGCACGATCGACTACGACGCGGCCGACGGATCGTTCGACCTCGACGAAGCGAAGGTCCTCGGGGGAGGACGCTGGAAGACCATGCCAGCGCCGCTGGACGAAATCCCGCTGCTGGCACGAGCGGGAGCCCTCCTGACGACCCTCGATCCAGACGTCGACACCCTCACCGACTACGGGTCCGACAACCAGGAGATCGTGAACCTCGACGACCGTTCCGGACGCCGGCTGCTGGCCTTCCCCCGCGGTCGGAGTGTCGGATATTTCAACGGGCGTGGCCGCCTCTATTCGAAGGAGGGCAAACGGTCCTGGCGTCTCAAGGTCGTCGACGGCCGGACCCGCACGTGGAAGGTCGATGCGTCACTCTCGACCATGAGGCAATCGATCAAACCGCGCTGCGTGAAGCTCGATGGCCGCAAGATGCCTGCCGACTCGTGGACCTACCGGAACCTGGGACAGCGCTTCGAGACCACCTTCAGCCCGAAGAAACGGATCGCGACGCTCGAAGTCAGCGCCGGGCGCTGCTGAGCTGGATAGCTTCGGTCATGTGCCGCGGCGCATCGGCCTACACTTCGCAATCGGCGTGAGCTTCCAGTTCCCCGACGGCACTCATCGCAACTCGCCCAATCAACCCGGTCACAGCTTCAGCTTCGGCTGGAGTGAGGTTCCCGGTGAAGTGCTCGTCGAAAACCCGGTCGCGAATCGGTTTCTTCGACATGACGATGCTGGGCGCAGACGGCTGGTTCATCGCGATGCTCGCCGCCGCGCTCGGACTGCTTTTCGCCAGCGTCATGTGGAAGCTGCCGATCATCCAGTCGTGGGAGGTATCAGCAGAAGCCGAGGCGGACGCGCCGCCGTTGGAGAGGTAACTACCTCAGGGAACGGCCGGCAGCCTGCGGGAGAGCCAGGTGGTAAGGGTTTTCGCGTAGGTCGCCGTCAGGTGGTAGTCGTCGCGGTAGACGAGTACGTCGCCAATCACTGAGGGACAGAGGTTCCGTCGGCAAAGCATCGGAACCGGGTCGATGAAGGTCGAACCCGTCAGTCTGGCGGCAGCGCGGTCATAGCTGCCCGCACCCCTCTCCTTCTTCCTGAAGGTGCAGGAACGGAGGCTGTCCAGATTTTCGGCGACGCAGTCGGCCGGAGTGAACGGTGCCCTGGTCTGGTCTCCGATCACGACCACTTTCGCCCCGCTCGTCTTGATTTCGTCGATGGTCTTGACCAGTCCGCGCCGCAGGTAGGGAACCTTCGCCTGACCGGTGACCGATTGACCGTCAACCTCCATCGGAGGATTGAGCGCCGTAGCTGATGCGATCACGACCAGGCCCGGTCGCTCGGCTTTGATCCTTTCGATCGAATTGCGTCGAAAGGAGTTACAGATCTCGCCGCTGTCGACGTCAGATGGCGGACAGTTCCCCCGGGTCAGGCCTTCAAGTCGCCAACCTTCTTCTTCCGCAATGGCTTCCAGGGCCGGGAAGTATTCGAGAGCATGCGAGTCGCCAAAGGCAACTACCTTTCTTTCAGAATCGGGGTTGCCATAGGTACAGCTTGGAGACACGGTGTCGTCGCCAATCAGAAGGCAGTCGTCATCGAAAAGGTGGCCTCGGTCATTTCTCGCGTAGATCGGGTTTGGCCTGATTTGGCCGGTTGAGGTCTCGATCGGGAATTTGCCCCCGCTCAGCACCGCCGCGCCCCGGGCCTGGTCGGCTGAGAGCACGTCGACCTGGATCCGGTCGGTGGTCACCGCGAGACTGACGCCAACCGTCACGAGAATGCAGACCCCGCCAAGGGCCAGGGCGCGGCCGGGGCGGAGCGTCAGCGAACGGGATCGATGAAGTGGCTGTTCGATGTAGTGACTGGAGATCGCGGCCGGCACCGACGAAGCAAGCGTGACCAGGACGAGCCAGGCCGGATCCATGTCTCCCCAGATGGCAATTGCGAAGACCACGAAAGGCCAGTGCCAGAGGTAGAGCGAATAGGAGATGTTGCCGACGTACTGGAACGGTGCCGTCGAAAGAAGCCACGAAACGGGTCCGTCGTCGTCTGATGCACCGGCCACGAGCAACGCCACCGTTGCCAGCACGGGAAACAGGGCAAGCCAGCCAGGGAAAGGATCGGCGGAGTCCAGGAGATAGGTACACGCAACGACCACGAGCAGGCCGGACGCCGCAAGCAGGGTGGATACGGGTCCGGGCAGCCGAATCCTCTTCGGCAGCACCAAGGCAAGGATCACGCCGAAGGCCAGTTCCCAGCCGCGGGTGAAGGTGGAGAGGAATGCGCTTTCCGGATCGGCCACCGAATAGCTGATGCTGTAGATCAGGGAAGCTGCCGCCAGCGGAACGATCACCACCAGGAGGGTCCGTCTCAGGTGACGGCCGTTGCGGGTCAGAAGGCTGCTGACTGCCACCACCAGGAGCGGCCAGACGACATAGAACTGTTCTTCCACCGAGAGCGTCCAGTAGTGCTGGAGCGGGCTGATCAACCCTTCCTTCACCGCAAAGTAGTCGACCCCCCCCGGCGATCAGGTGCCAGTTGAGGACGAAGAAAGCAGACGCCATTATGTCGCCACCGATCGCCACCTGGCGTGGAATCGAGAACACGAAAAACGAAACGATCGCGACGAATACGACGACGGTTACCGCCAACGGCAGGATTCGCCTCGCGCGACGTGCGTAGAAGCCCCTCAGCGACAGCCGGCCATCCCGACCCATCTCCTTCACGATCAGGCCCGTGATCAGGAACCCCGACACCACGTAGAAGACGTCGACGCCGATGAAGCCACCCTCGGCAAATGGCAGACGGGCGTGAGAAAGCAGGACCAGGGTCACCGCGATCGCCCTGATGCCCTGAATGTCGGGACGAAAGGTCTGGCCGCCGGCCCCTTGATTATCAGGCGGGAACGAGGAGGTCAGGATTCCTCGATGGTTACGGCATCCCGGAGCACGCAGGTACCGTATTCAAACGGCGTCGATCAGACGTCGCAGTCGCCCTGGGCTTCGAGCTCGCCGACGGCACTGGCGGCGACGCGGCTAAGCAGTTCGGTGATCACTTCGGCTTCTGCCTCCGAAAGGCTCCCGACGAAGTGCGCGTCGAATACCCGGTCGCGGATGGGCTTCATTTCGGCGAGCGTTGAACGCCCGGCATTGGTGATCGACAGGAAAGTTCCGCGCCGGTCAGAGGGGCAGTAGCTCCTCTCGATCAGCCCGGCCTTCTCGATCCGGTCAAGCAGGCGGGTCAGCCCGGACTTGGTGACGCTGACCTGACAAAGCATGTCCTTGGGCCGTACCGGAGCCGCTGAAACCTCCAGTTTCACGAGCACGTCGTACCACGCAAGGTCGGGCAGTCCGGAATCCGAGAGCTCGGACTCGATGCGCTCGACCACCGTCAAGTGGGAGTTGCGAATGGCCTGCCATGCGGCTGCGTAAGCCGGATCGTCGACCTTCGAGGTCTTCGTGGTTGCGGGGGCTGCTTGTGCCATAGGAGACATTGTAACGCATATAGTTGACAAAACAACTACTTTTGCTATGGTTCCTTTTACAACAGTTGCTTGCGCAACTATTTCTTAGACAACGTTTTCTGAAAGGACCATCATGAGCACCACCGAACAGGCAGTACGCATCGAGACCGGTAGCTACAACGTCGACACCGTTCACTCGCAGGTCGGTTTCGAGGTCAAGCACCTCGGCATCTCCACCTTCCGCGGCAGCTTCGGCGGATTCGCCGGAACGGTCACGGTCGGAGAAAACGGCATCGAGGCCATCGACGGCTCAATCGAAGTAGCCAGCGTCAAGGTTCCCGAAGAGCAGCTCATCGGACACCTCCTCAGCCCGGACTTCTTCGACGCCGAGAGCAACCCACAGGGCACGTTCAAGTCGACCAGCATCGAAGCCGTCGACGGCGAGACCTACCGCGTGACCGGCGACCTCACCCTCCGCGGCGTGACCAAGCCGGCCGAAGTCGAACTCGAAGTCGAAGGCGCCGGCATCGGCATGGATGGCAGCTCCGTCCTCAGCCTCAAGGCCGGTGGCGTCATCAACCGCAACGACTACGGAATCTCCTGGGGCGCGACCCTGGACAGCGGTGCCGCGGTCGTCGGCGAGAAGGTCAACCTCGTGATCAACGTCGAAGCAGTCAAGGCGTCGGAGTAGTCATGAAGGTCCTCGCAATCCACGGCAGCCTGAGAGCGGATTCGTTCTCCAGGCGCCTCGCGGCCGCCGCGGCCGATCTCGCCCCCGAGGGGGTCGAGGTCGAGCTCTACGACGGTCTCGATTCGGTCCCCAACTACAACCAGGACCTCGAGCCCGATCGCATTCCCGCCGGAGTCGAGGACCTGCGCGAAAAGATGGAAGCCAGCGACGCGATCCTGATCGTCACACCGGAATACAACGCCAGCGTGCCGGGTGCGCTCAGGAACGCGATCGACTGGGCCTCGCGTCCACACGGTGATTCTTCCCTTCAGGGCCGACCCGCAGCGATCATTTCGAACAGCCCGATGCCCTTCGGCGCGATCTGGGCGAACCAGCAGGTTCGAAAGTCATTCACGATCACCGGCACCCCGACCGTCGAGCGCGAACTGGCGATCGGAAAGATCGATGAGAGGCTGGGCGAAGACGGAACGATCACCGACCAGGCGACCCGCGATGACATCACCTCGATCCTGGCCGAGCTCGAAGAACTCACCGGTGAAGTCAATCAGGCGAAGCTCGAAGAGCTGGCTGCCTGAAACGTCGCATCGGCACCCGACCGGGGGATACTCCGGTCATGAGTCGCGATGCTCCCCCACCACCGCAGGTTGATTTTGCGGTGGTGGGCGGCGGCATCCTCGGCCTGGCGGTCGCCCGCGAGGTCCTCAAGCGGCACGCAGGCGCCACGCTGGCCGTCCTCGAAGCCGAAGACGAGATAGCCGCCCACCAGACGTCGCACTCGAGCGGCGTGATCCACGCCGGCGTCTACTATGAGCCCGGGTCCCTCCGGGCGAAGCTCTGCGTTGAAGGTGCGGCGGAACTGACCGCCTACTGCGACGAACGGTCCGTCCCCTGGTCGATGAACGGCAAGCTGATCGTCGCTACCGCTGAGGACGAAATCGACCGGCTCGACCGGCTGGAAGTCCGGGCGAGGGAGAACGGGGTCGCCGGTCTGTCCAGGCTTTCCGAAGACGAGATCACCTCGGTCGAGCCGAATGCCCGTGGCCTTTCCGCCCTTCATTCCCCGACCACGGCCGTAGTCGAATTTGGCCTCGTCGCCGCAGCTCTTGCCGATGACATCGAAACGGCCGGTGGATCGATCCACCTCGGTGCAACGGTGCTCGATGTAAAACCCTCTGCCGCCGGGCTTGACCTCTGGACCGGAAAGGGCGGCGTGCGTGCCGGGCGGGCGGTCTTCTGCGGCGGACTCCAGTCGGACCGGCTCGCCCGGATGGCCGGCGGCGAAGTCGAGCCGCGAATCGTGCCGATCCGCGGCGGGTACCTGAAGGTGAAGGCCGACCGGCAGGATCTGGTCAGGGGCAACCTCTACCCCTTGCCCGACCCCGACCTTCCCTTTCTCGGAGCCCACCTAACCCGCACCGCCGACGGGTCGCTGCTGATCGGACCAACCGCGATGCTGGCGGGCGCCCGGGATGCCTACCGCCTGACCCGCCTCAGCCGCTGGGACATCTGGGAGACAGCCAGCTGGCCGGGCACCTGGCGCCTGATCGCCCGCCAGCCTCGAGCAGCCGTCCAGGAGATCCACCATTCGGTCAGCGCCCGCTCCCTTGTCAAAGAGGCCCGGCGGCTCCTGCCGGGTCTCCGCCTCGAGGACGTCGAGCCCGGACCGGCCGGCGTCCGCGCCCAGGCCCTCGGTCGCGACGGGACCCTGATCGAGGACTTCCTGACCGAGAGAACCGAAAACGCGATCCACGTAAGGAACGCCCCCTCCCCGGCCGCAACCTCATCCCTAGCCCTGGCCCGCCTGGTGGTCGACGAGCTGGAAGCCGAGTCTCCCGTCTAGTTCACCCCTGTCCAAGATGCCCTTCACCCTGGGGCGCGGAACGGGCACCCCTGTCCGGGACCTGGTCAGTGTGGGTCGCGGAACGAGCGCCCCGGCCCAGGAGGCCGGGGGCAAAGGGCCGGGTAGTCGGTCTACCGTCATGGCGGACGGACCCGGATCAGGGAAGAAGGGTGGTTCCGCCCTGTGAGGGACGAGTCGGTCTACCGCGGGTGGCGGGCGAACCCGGATCAGGGAAAAGCCGGAAGGTTTCGCCCTCCCTCCGACTTCACAGCTTTGCATCAGGCGCCGGATTTCCCAACTGGGAAATCACGGCGTTTGCTGCAGTGGGCTGCCGCATCGACATCGCACCTGGGAAATCACGGCGTTTGCTGCAGTGTCAGGTCTTTGCGACATCGCACCTGGGAAATTACGACGTTTGCTTACACGACAGCCTTGGAATACAAGGGGAGCAATTGGCCCTAGAAGGTCTGAACCCCCCCCCACTTCTGGAAAGGATTTTACGTCTATGCGAGCGGAAATCCTTGCCAGTTCCCCCTAAGAGCCCCAAGTTAACGCAAGACCAACACACGCCAAACCGTGCGAAGCGCGGGAGCGAAGCGAGCGAGTCCGGGTGCTCCCTCAGAGAGCCGTCAGTGCTCCGCCAGGTCGCCTTTGAGAGCAGCCAGTGCTCCGCCAGGTCGCCTTTGAGGGCAGTCAGTGCTCGGCCGTCTTCGGCTCCCGGTGGAAGTGACCGGAATAAGGGCGGTCCTGACGCCCTTAATTCGGTCACTTCCCGGCCGGGGGCAGCCGGTGCTCTGTAGTTCCACCGATGAGGGTGGTGCACGGGGACGGTCCTGGGCACGGCTGGCGAGGAGTAAGCGAGCCGGCGACGCGATTTCACTCACGTGTCTGAGCAAGCCGGGCGAGCGTCGACGAAGTCCAGGCGCGCCCAGGTCGTTCCCGGGCCCGCCCGCCTGCCACGACTCAACGAGAAAGGGCGGCCAACTGGCCGCCCTTTCGACGTAGCGTAAATCAGTGAGTCAGCACAACTAAACCCGTTCGACCAGCATGGCTTCACCCTGACCGCCCGCTACACACATCGTCTCGATGCCGAACTGGTGGTCATCGGTCTCCATGACGTTCAGGAGGGTTCCCATGATGCGGGCTCCGGTCATTCCGAAGGGATGTCCGAGGGCGATCGCTCCGCCGTGGGTGTTGAGCTTGTCCATCGGGATGCCGACCTCTTCCGAGATCGGGATCACCTGGGCGGCGAATGCTTCGTTCAGCTCGACCGTGCCGATGTCGTCAATCGACATGTTGGCGCGCTTCAGGAGCTTCTTGACGGCTTCGATCGGGGCGACGCCCATCATCTCGGGCTCGTTGCCGGCCGTGGCCGCGGTGATGATCTTCGCTCGCGGGGTGAGGCCGAGTTCCTTGGCCTTGGTGTCGCTCATGATCAGAACGGCAGCGGCGCCGTCGTTCAGGGGGCATGAGTTACCGGCAGTGACTCCACCGCCGCCGAAAGCTTCCGGCAGGCTGCCGAGCTTCTCACGCATCTCGCCACCGTCGGCACGGGGGCCGTCGTCCTTGGCGACAACGGTGCCGTCGGGCAGGGTGACCGGAATGATCTCGCGATCGAAGAAGCCGCTCTCCTGTGAAGCCACGGCGAGGTGCTGCGAGCGCAGGGCGTAGTCGTCCATCGCGTCGCGGCTGACGCCATACTTGTTGGCGACGTTGACCGCGGTGATGCCCATGTCGATGTACGCGTTGGGGGTGCCGTCGGTGCCGATCAGGTACTCGCTCTGGTCTTCCTGTCCGGCGGCGCGGGATCCGGCGATCTCGCTGCGCTCGTTGAACGAGCTGACGAACTCGACTCCCGCGGCGATGTAGATGTCACCCTCGCCGTTCTTGACAGCGTTCGAGGCGTGACGGATGGCGTCGAGGCTCGAGGCGCAGTAACGCGACATGGTGACGCCGGTTGTGGCCTGCGTCAGCTTGTTCGAGAGCAGGACGAGAATGCGGGCCAGGTTGTAGGCCTGCTTGCCCTGCGGCATGCCGACACCACAAAAGACTTCTTCAACGGTGGCCGGATCGACGCCAGGGTTGCGCTCGAGAAGCTGGTCGATGACGAAGGCGCCGGTGTCGTCGGGACGGAGCGGGGAAAGCGAGCCCTTGAAGGCGCGGCCGATCGGGGTGCGGACGGTGTCCACGATCACTGCTTCAGGCATTCGGAGGTTCTCCTTGGTTCGATTTCGGCCGGGGATAGGTCTCGGGCGGAGACTCGGGCCGATTCTTGTAATAGGGAAAGTTATTGAACTTGAGAGCTACGGGCCGGGTACATTGCCCTGAATGACTAATCCGCCGAGACCAGGTGCCGTACCGCCACGCCCGCAGCAGACCCCGCGGCCACGCACTCAGCCGCCGGCCCAGCCGCGCCCGCCGGCCGACCTGGCGACGAGGCTTGACGGCCAGCGCGGCTGGCTGAACGAGATCGACCGCTCGCTCAAGAAACGTTCGATCATCGCTCTCGTTCTGACCTGCCTGGCCGTTGGTGTCGGCGCCGCAGCGATCTACATCTCGGTCACCAAGAACAGCGACAGCGATCGGATCAACGCCCTCGAGACCAGGGTCGAAGCCCTCGAAGCCGCTACCGGGGCCACCACCGGAGAGCTTCTGCCGGAAACCACCGTGCCCGAGACCGGAGTGCCGAACACGGGAACCACCTTGCCCGACACAGGCGTCACCCCCAGCGGCGTCACCGGCACGACCACTCCGGTCATCCCGACCGTTCCGGCCGAGTGAGCCCGGCAGAACTGCCCGAAACCATCCGGCTCGAGGACATTGAGGTGTCCGGAGTCCAGCTGCTGACCATCAACCGCCCGGATCGTATGAACGCGATCGGGCCGGTCGAATCGCGCGGTCTGTTCGAAGCGATGGCGAGGTTCCGGGACGACGACTCGGCCCGGGTACTGGTCATCACCGGCGCCGGTCCGGACGCCTTCTGTGCCGGGGCCGACCTCCATTCCGTCGCCGCCATGTACGAGGACGTGCCTGAGGTCGAGCCGCTCTTCGACATCTCGGACGGGCTCGACAACCACCCGATCCCGGCCGAAGGCAACATCGGCCCGACCCGCTGGGCCGACATCCACAAGCCGGTCATCGCCGCGGTCAATGGTGCCGCTTACGCCGGCGGGCTCGAATGGGCCTGCTTCGCCCACCTCAGGGTCGCCGACCGGCACGCCTCCTTCGGTGTCACCTGTCGCCGCTGGAACGTCGGACTCGGCGATGGCGGCACCCAGCGGCTCCCCCGCCTCGTCGGCCTCGGGCCGGCTCTCGACCTGATCATCACCGGAAGGGTCATCGGCGCCGAGGAGGCCGCCCGGATCGGACTGGTCAACCGGATCGTGCCGAGCGGGACCTGTGTCGAAGAAGCGCTGGCCTGGGCGCGTGAAATCGCCGCCCTGCCCCAGCCGGCCCTCCGGACCGACCTCGAAGCTGCGGCGCGTGGCTTTGGGCGGCCGCTCGAAGAAGGCCTCGAACTCGAGGCCGAATGCTTCAATCGCCTGATGGGAGACCCCGAGATGAAGCTCGGCGCCGAGCGCTTCGTCCAGCGCGACCACCCCGATCGCCAGGCCGGATCGCAGCCGCTCCACCTTCCGGCCAAGGCCTACGCCTTCGCAGCAAAGGCCCACCGGGAGACTCCGGGCAAGTTCGGTGGCGATTCTCCTTTCATCAGGCACCCGGCGGCGGTAGCCGACGAGGTCGCCAGGTACGGAGACGACGTTTCCGTCGCGGTCGCCTACCTCCACGACACGATCGAAAAGTCCAGCGTCACAGCCGACGAGCTCGACCGTGCCTTCGGCGACGAGATCCGCGATCTGGTCATCGACCTCAGCGAGGATCCGGCGATCGCCGACGAGGACGCCAACCGGCTCGACCGCCGGCGACGGGCGATCGAGAGCAGTGAAAGGGCCCGGCTGGTTTACGCCTGCGACCGGCTCGACGGAATACGGCAGATGTCGATCATGATCGACGACGGTGCTGACGTCACCGATATGGCGGTCGACCGGAGGGCTTCATCGTGGCGGGACGACATCGCCCATCTCTCGGGCACCGGCCTGCCATACGGCCTTATGTCCGATCTCGAGCTCTCGATCGACGACCTCGACAACCGTCTCGGCTGACCCGCGACATTGATTTTCGCCCGACATTGACTCTTAGGCTACGATCGCAGACGATCCGGGTAGCGGTGTCAGATCGCTTCTTTAGTCAAGTCGCAGGCTGCACGTCCCAGCATCCGACCGAAGGAAAATAAAACGTCCCGTCCGGCCCCACCTCAAAGCTCGTCCGAGTCAGCTTCGACCGAGGGCACTTCGGTTCCAGATGTGCGCCTGACCGGCCTGACGAAGCGCTATGGAGACTTCTCCGCGGTCGATGCGATCGACCTCGAAATCCAGCCGGGCGAGTTCTTCACCCTGCTGGGCCCTTCCGGATCCGGCAAGACCACGACCCTGAAGATGATCGCCGGGTTCGAGGAGCCCGATTCCGGCACGGTCGAACTGGCCGGGCGCGACGTCGGCGGCCTCGCCCCTTACGACCGTGAGGTCAACACGGTCTTCCAGGACTACGCGCTCTTTCCCCACATGAGCGTCGCCGAGAACATCGAGTACGGCCTCGAAGTTGCGAAAGTGGCCAAGGGCGAGCGCAAGCAGCGCGTCAGCAGGGCGCTCGAAATGGTCCGTCTCACCGATCACGACGATCGCAAGCCCTCCGAACTCTCCGGTGGTCAGCGCCAGCGGGTAGCCCTGGCCAGGGCGATCGTCAACCGGCCCCGGGTGCTGCTGCTCGACGAACCGCTCGGAGCGCTCGACCTCAAACTGCGCGAGCAGATGCAGGTCGAGTTGAAGCAGATCCAGAGTGATGTCGACATCACTTTCGTATACGTCACCCACGACCAGGACGAAGCCCTGACGATGAGCGACCGGATCGCGGTCTTCAACCAGGGACGGATCGAACAGGTCAGCGCTCCGCGCGATCTCTACGAACACCCGGTCAACGAGTTCGTCGCCGATTTCGTCGGCATCTCGAACGCGCTCGACCGCAACGGAAAGCGGTTCACGATCCGCCCGGAGAAGATCCGTCTGCTCGGCGCAGACGAGTCCACCGACGGGCTCGACACCGAGTCCGGCCGGATTTCCGAGATCGCCTACGTCGGCATGGTCACCCGGATCGGAGTGGCGCTCGACAGCGGCGGAACGATCCAGCTCGCCCGCCAGAACATCGAAGCCGAATCTTCTAGCAAAAACGAAGCGATCAACAGCGAAGTGACTGTTGGTTGGCGACCGGATCACATCGTCCCGATCCAGCCGCAAATTCAAAACGAATCATCGGAGGAGAAAAGCTCATGAGTACAACTCAAAACCCGCTGCGAGTCGCATGGCTCTGCGTGCTTGGACTGTTTGCGGTCCTGCTCGTCGCCGGCTGTGGGAGCAGCAGCGACAGTGAAAGTTCCGACGAAGTCACGTCGATCGGCAAGACCGAAGGTGCGCTGAATCTGATCGCCTGGGCTGGTTACGCCGAAGACGGGTCCACCGACCCGGCCTACGACTGGGTCTCCGGTTTCGAGAAGCAGACCGGCTGCCAGGTCAAGACCAAGACGGCCAGCACGTCGGATGAGATGGTCCAGCTGATGCGGACCGGTCAGTACGACGGTGTGTCCGCTTCCGGCGACGCCTCGGTACGCCTGATGGCGGGCGGCGACGTCGATGCCGTCGACATGAGCATCCTCTCCAACTATGCGGACATCAATCCGAGCCTGAAGGATCAGCCCTACAACACTTCCGACGGCAAGAATTACGGGATGCCGCACGGCTGGGGCGCCAACGTCCTGCTCTTCAACACGGACGATGTCAGCCCGGCACCGACGTCATGGAGCTCGGTCTTCGACGAGAAGGAGGCCGCGAAGTACAAGGGCAAGATCACGGCTCCGGACAATCCGATCTACATCGCTGACGCGGCCGTGTACCTGAAGACGCACCAGCCAGATCTCGGCATCGACAACCCGTACGAGCTCAACGAAGAGCAGTTCAATGCGGCCGTGGACCTGCTCAAGGCGCAGAACGCGAACATCGGCGAGTACTGGCCGGACGCGACCAAGAACATCTCGTCCTACACCAACGGTGACTCGGTGATCGGTTCGAGCTGGCAGTACCAGACCAGCACGCTGGAAGCGGACGGTCAGCCCGTCAGTTCAACCTTGCCGGAAGAAGGCACCACCGGCTGGTCCGACACCTGGATGCTGAGCTCGGAAGCAACCAATCCGAACTGCATGCTCGAGTGGATGAACTGGATGGCTTCACCCGAAACGCAGTCACAGGTTGCCGGCTGGTTCGGCGAAGCGCCGGCGAACCTCAAGGCCTGCGACGTCGACAAGGCCTCCAAGGCCAACTGCGATACGTACCACGCAGATGACACCGCCTACTACGACAAGATCGCTTTCTGGCAGACGCCGGTCAGCGAATGTGGTGACGACGGTGGAAGCGGTGGCGGAAGCGACTGCAAGACGTACGACGACTGGGTCCAGGCCTGGACGGAAATCAAGGGTTGATCAAAGGGATCAACCTGATTGAAACGGCTGGAGCCGGTGGCTGCTGAAGCCACAGTTCCAGCACCCCGGAGGTCGGCGGGCAAGAAGCTCGCCGACCTCTTTCAGGGGCGGCCCCGCCTCACGGTTGCGGCGCTTCTCGCCGCGCCGCTGGGATGGCTGGTCATCGGCTACCTGGGTTCCCTGGGAGTCATGCTCATCGCTTCGTTCTGGCACCTCAACGAGCTGAGCGGCGAGGTCCAGCAGGGCTTCAGCTTCGAGAACTATTCCCAGCTCTTCAGCGACGACGTCTACCGGACGATCGCGCTCCGGACGATCGGGATCGCCGCACTGGTCACGGTGACCGACGCGATCCTCGCTTTCCCGATCGCCTTCTACATGGCCAAGATCGCTAAGCCGAGCATGCGTTCGGTCCTCGTGGTCGCGGTGCTGCTGCCGCTCTGGTCGAGTTACCTCGTCAAAGTCGGCGCGTGGCGGCTGATGCTGTCCGAAGACGGGGCCATCAACTGGGCGCTCGAACCGTTCGGCCTCCACGGTCCTGGGTTCGGCACGACGGCTGTCTGGCTGGTGATGGCCTACATCTGGCTCCCGTACATGATCATCCCGATCTACGCGGGTATGGAACGCATCCCCGACTCCGTCCTGAACGCGTCGGAAGACCTCGGTGCGAAGCCCCTGCGGACCTTCCGCAAGGTCATCCTGCCGCTGACCTTCCCGGCCGTGGTTGCCGGTTCGATCTTCACTTTCTCGCTGACCCTCGGCGACTACATCACGCCGGCCAATGTCGGGACGAAACAGTTCATCGGCAACCTCGTCTACAGCAACTTCGTCTCCAACCTGCCGCTGGCCGCGGCAATCACGACCATTCCGATCGTGGTCATGGTCATCTACCTCCTGGTCGCCCGGAAGCTCGGAGCGTTCGAGCATGTGTGAGGCCCGCCGATGAGACTCTCCCCCGTTTCAAGAAACCTGCTGCGGCTCGCCGTCGGCATCACCCTGGCGTTCATCTACATCCCGCTCTTCATCATCCTGCTCTACGCGATGAATCCGGCCCAGACCCTCGCCTGGCCACCGGACAGCCTCACCCTCGAATGGTTCCCCAAGGCGATCCAGGACCAGGCAGCCCGCGACGCCCTGCTCAACTCGCTCAAGGTCGGTGTTGTCGCAACCGCTTTCGCTCTGATCCTCGGCACGCTCGCTTCATTGGCCGTCGCCCGTCACAAGTTCTTCGGCCGCGAGTCGATCACCTTCCTCGTGCTTATCCCGATCGCCCTGCCCGGCATCGTCACCGGTATCGCGCTGAACGCGACCTTCACCCAGGTGCTCGGACTGAAGCTCACGCTTTTCACGGTGATCGTCGCCCACGCCACCTTCTGCATCGTGATCGTCTTCAACAACGCGGCCGCTCGTCTGAGACGCATGTCGACATCGCTCGAGGATGCTTCGGCCGACCTCGGCGCCACCCCCTGGACGACTTTCAGGCGGGTGACCCTGCCGAACATGCGATCCGCCCTCGTGGCCGGTGGTCTCCTCGCCTTCGCGCTTTCGTTCGATGAAATCGTGGTGACCAACTTCACGATCGGTGTCGGAGAAAAAACCCTGCCGATCTACATCTTCGAAACTCTGTTCCGGCCGAACCAGCCGGGCAAGGTTTACGCGGTCGCCGTGATCGCGATCATCCTCTCGATGATCCCGGTCTATCTGGCCACCCGCCTGACCCGCGGCGAGGCCGCGACGGCCCGTGGCGCGGGCGCCGCGGCGACCACTACCGGCGCCACTGACTGAGCTTTTCGGCTTCCATCGTCGTTCCGGCTTCGTTCACATAATCGCAACGTCGATATTCACAGAATCGCAACTTCACGGCGGGGGTCCGGTCCTACTCTTGTGCCATGGAAAAGACAAAGAAGAATCAGGTGACGAAGGGCGTTACCAGCGGCTGGATTACGAAGTCAGTCGGAGTTGGCGTTCTCACCGGAAGCCTGGTCGCAGGTGCCGACAACATCGAAGCCCTCGGGCTCACTACCGCGGCTTATGCCGCAGCCGAAGTGACGCGGTCCCTCCTGAGCGTGAAAAGCTTCCGTTCAGGTGACCCCCGTTCAACAACCTCCCACCCGAAGCGCATCGCCGGCCACACTTCCTGAGAGCTGGTTCGGCAAGAGTTTCACCCGGGCTGTCACCTTCCGAAGGATGGAAGGTGTCAGCCTTTTTCATTCGGTCGTTTACACCAGCCTCCTGATCTGCGCCTTCGGGCTCGGTGGCCCGGAGCCAATCACCTTCATCCTCGGCCTGGCGCACGGCCTGCTCTGGATCGGCATGTCGATCACGAGCCTGCTGGCCCTCCACTACAAGGTGATCAACATGCGCCTGGCGGTCGCGATCACGCTGCTCGGCTGCGTCGCCCCGTTCTTCGGTTCGCTCGAGTTCATCCTTCAGAGCCGACGGAAGGCGGCCGCCGCATGACTGAGACCGCCGGAAGCCTCTGCCTGACCGACGCCCGGCTCGAGGGCGAGCGGGTGGCTTTGCGGGCCGAAAACGGGCTGATCAGCGGGATCGGACCGGAGATCGAGCCGCGGGACGGTGACGAGGTGCTCGACGCCGGCGGGGCGATCCTGAGTCCGCCGCTGATCAACGGCCACACCCACGCCGCGATGACCCTCTTCCGCGGCCACGGTGACGACCTGCCGCTCATGCGCTGGCTCCAGGAGACGATCTGGCCGGTCGAGGCGAAGTTAGGAGCGCAAGATGTTTACTGGGGCACCCGGCTCGCCTGTCTCGAGATGATCCGGACCGGCACCACCCGCTTCTGGGACATGTACTGGCAGCCGCGGTCGGTGGCCGAAGCCGTGATCGATGCCGGCATCAGGGCAACGATCGGCCCGCCGATGATCGATCCGAATTCGGACAGCGACCTGAAGGGGCGAAACGAGTCGCTGGTCGAGGACCTCGACGCCTTGAAGGGCCTCCATCCCCGGATCAGCGCCGCGGTCGCGCCACACTCGATCTACACGGTCAAGGCAGCCAGCCTCGAGTTCGCGATCAGCACCGCCGCGGAACGTGACCTGCCCATCCACATCCACCTGTCCGAGACCGGGCCCGAAGTCGAGGACTGCCTTTCCGAGTACGGCGTCCGCCCGGCTTTCTACCTCGACAGCCTCGGCCTGCTGACCCCGCGGACCGTGCTGGCCCACGGGGTCTGGCTCGACCAGGACGAGCTCGAACTGGTCAGCGAGCGCGGCGCCACGGTCACCACCAATCCGGTCGCCAACATGAAGCTCGCGGTCGGAGGGGCCTTCCCTTACCCCGCTGCGGCCCGGGCCGGCGTGAACATGGCACTCGGTACCGATGGCGCCGGATCGAACAATTCGCTCGACCTGCTGGCCGACCTCAAACAATTCGCGCTGATCCAGCGCCACGAGGCCGGCAGCGCCGGGGCGATCCCGGTCGAAGAAGCCTGGGCGATTGCCACCGGCCAACGCTCTCCACTTATCGGCGACCCCGACCCTCTGGCCGTCGGCAAACCGGCCGACTTCCTGCTGCTCGACGCGGACAGCCATGAGCTCGCCCTCGGCGACCTCACGTCAAATCTGGTCTACACAGCTACGGGATCGGTCGTCAAAACAACAGTGGTGGACGGAAAGGTCCTGATGAAAGACCGGCAGGTCGAAGGAGCGGATGAGATCGTGGCGAAGGCCCGGGAACGGGCCAAACGCCTCGGACTCGCGTAGACCGGCCCCTGTATTCGCGGGTCCTGTCACCAAATCTTCCTCGGAAATCCTCCCTTCGGTCCGGTATTCCGAGAGAATTTGGCGCCACCCACTCCAGCTGACCCCGTTAGGGACGAACAACACCTTTCTTTGCCGCGTTCGGTGCATATAGGACCATTACGCGGCACAGAACCCGGAGTAACCAAGGCCCACGGGTTGCCAGTTTTGCCCGCCCCCGCGATAGACCGACTACAGGTAACCCAAGGGGTCTTGGGCAACCCCGTTGATGCGGACCTCGAAATGAACGTGCGGACCTGTACTGGCTCCGGTATTGCCGGAATACCCGATGACCTGCCCCTGGTCGACGCTCTGACCGGTCGTGACGCCGAGCTGGGACTGGTGGCCGTAACAAGTGGAAAGGGCGTTGCCGTGGTCGATACAGGTGTAGTTGCCGTAGCCGCCGTTGTAAGACGCGGCGATAACCGTGCCTCCCTGAGCGGCGCGGATCGGTGTGCCCTCCGGTACCGCGATGTCAAGGCCCTCGTGGTACGTCGTTCCAACGCCGCCGGGTGAAGAACGCCCCCCGAAGCCGGAAGTAATCGTGCCGCTTACAGGCCAGATCAAGCCGGCGGCACTGGGCGCACTCATCGGTCCGACCGGCAGCGTGCCCAGTCCGGAGGCCGCGGCGATCTGTTCCTGGATCTTCGCCTGAAGGTCGGATTCGATCTCCGAGAGGTGGTCGACGTGGCTGTCGATCTTGTCGACCGCGGCACTGCGTTCGCCGCGGGCCGACTTGAGCTTGTTCTGCTGGGACTCGACGGCCTGGCGGGCGGTCGCGAGGTTCTGCTCCTCGGCCGCGATCTCGTCCCGCGAGCTCTTGATCGTGTCCTTGGCCTTCTTCAGGCGGACGAAGATGGCCTGCTGCTCGTCGCGCAGGCCACGGACGCGGCCGACAATGGTCTCGTCGCGGTCCTGGATCTGCTGGAGGTACTCGGATCGCTGGAGCAGGTCGCCGTAATCCTTGGAGGTCAACACGATCTCGGCCATGTCGGTGTTGCCCGACTGGTAAATGGCGACCAGCCGCTTCTTCAGGACCTCAAGCGAGCGCTTCAGCCGCGCGGCGAGGATCTTCAGTTCTTTGTAGGCGCTGTCGACCTCGGCCTGGGCCAGGTCAAGTTCTTCCTGCTTGGCCTCAAGGCGGATCTCGACATCACGTTCCTGCGCTCGCAGTGCCGCAACCTGGGTCTCGTAGGCGTCGATCTGGCTGCTGAGGCCCGCGATTTCTTCGGAAAGCACGCCCTTCTTCTGGTTGGCCGAATCGATCTTCCCCTGGGTCTCGTCCAGCTTCGCCTGTTCATCCGCAGCCGAAGCAGGCTGTCCGGTCCAGGCGGATCCGGCGACCACGACGAAAGCAAGGGCGATGAAGAAACGGACCCTGGCGGGTCCGGAAATGAGGGAATTGAATGAGTGCACTCCGCGGAAGTGTAAGCGCATGCACATAAAGTGCAACCGTCAACACCGGACTGCACGAGACCTTGCCTCACCCTTCGGTCAAGAGCGGCGACGCGGAACTGCGGACCACCTCAGCCGTTGTGGTAGGTGGCCTTGTCCGGCTCGATCTTGACGATGACGCGCTGTTCGTCCGGAGTGCGGAACGGATAGCTGTCCACGTCCAGATAGCGCTTGGCGAGCGCGTCGATGTCATCGTCGGCACCCTCCTCGGTCATCTCGACAACCGTGCCCTGGATCACCAGAGGCACGTACGGGTTGTCGGCATCGACGATCGAGATCGCCACGCGCGGATCGCGCTTGAGGTTCTTCTCCTTGAGCCGGCCGTTGGCGGTGTTGAAGGTGACGAGATCACCCTCACGGCCGATCCAGACCGGGGTGACCTGGGGTGAACCATCTTCCATGAGGGTCGCGACGTGGGCGAAATGCTTGCCTTCGAGGAGATGGGTTGCTGCATCGGGGATCTGAGCCATGGGAAACCTCCAAGTTTGGGTTTGGCTTCAACCTACCCACCCGGGTTCGCCGGCCAAACGATCAGCGGCCGATGTGGAACCCGATCAGCCCCGGAATCGCGGCGATCAATGAGGTGACCGGGCCCGGCCGGCGGCCCTCGGCCTCGGCCGACTCCTTGCGGCCGATCGCCTCGCGGATCACGGTTCCGCCGAGCCAGCGAAAAGGCTCCGGCGGCACCCTGGTCAGCGCGGAGGCCGGTTCAACCAGGGCGAGCGAGGAGTACCGGTCCTCACGCCCGAGCGCCTGGGCGGCGAGGCAGCGGCCGATCATCTGGGAGGGCCCGACCCCGTTGCCGGTGTACCCGAAGGCGGCGAAGGCCCGGCCCGACGGCAGGGCGACGGCATGCGGCAGGTGCGTCGCGGATGCGTCGATCGGCCCGCCCCAGGCGTACTCGAGTTGCCGGCCCGCGAGGCCGGGGAAATATTCGAGCAGGTTCCGTCCCACCTGTCCGACCACTTCGGGGTCGAGCTCGGCCCGGCCGTGCCGGCGTCCGGCGGCGGCAATCCGTCCACCGCCCCAGCCGAACGCGATGCGGCCGTCGGGAGTCGTGCGGAAGTAGGTGAGCAGTGCCCGACAGTCGCTGATCGCCTCGCCCCCGGTCCAGCCGATCTCCTCGATCAGTTCCGGCACCGGTTCGGTGATCACCATGTGGCTCGACGCGACGGTGGTGCTTTGCCGGATCGGCGAGCCGTAGCCGGCCAGTGAAGGACCAATGGCGAGAATGACCCGCTCCGCCCTGACGCTGCCGTTGGCCGTCTTCGCGAGCACGCCTGATGGTCCGTCATCGACCGAGATGACCGGGCAGTTCTCGTGGAGGACGACGCCCGCGCCTTCCAGCGCCCGCCTGATGCCGAACCCGAGACGGGCCGGCTGGACGGTCGCCGCGGCGCCGTACTTGATGCCGCCACGAAAGCGCGGCGAACGGCAGACGTCGGCCACGGCTTCCGGCCCCAGGACCTCGGCTTCATGCGCGACCCCGGCCCTCGTCATCGCGTCCAGGTTCCGCTTCCAGGCGCCGTCCTGGGCGGAAGTCGTCGAGACGTTCAGATATCCCTGGTGCCGGAACCAGGCGTCAACGTCCTGCTCCTCGCAGAACTCTCCGATCTGCTTGACCGAATCCTCCGAAGCCTCGGCGATTTCGATTGCGGCCGCCGTTCCGTACCGCTCCTCGAGTCGCGAGAAGCTGACCCACATCGAGTCGACGAAGCCGCCGTTCCGGCCGCTCGGACCGTGGACGATCCGGTCCGAATCGACCAGGGTGACCCGGCAGCCGGGGTCCAGCTGCTTCAGGTGCCAGGCGGACCACATGCCGGTGAAGCCGCCACCGACAACCAGCACGTCGGTTTCGATGTCGTCGTCGAGCGGGGGCAGAACGTCCGGGGGCCCGGCCTCTGCGATCCAGTATCCGTGAGCGGTATGGAGCACCTCAGGCGGAGGCTAGACGATGGCGCGCGGCGGGGCTCAGAGTGCGGGTCGGTCGACGCCCTGCGCGCGCCCGAAAGCGGTGTGTCCGCGGATCCAGAAGGCCGAGGCCGCCGCCAGCAGGCCGGAGAACGCGGCCATCGCCAGCGCGTAACGCGGGTCATAAGCCTCGGAGATCCAGCCGACCAGCGGACCGCCGATCGGTGTCGTCCCGAGGAAGACCACGGTGTAGAGCGCCATCACCCGGCCGCGCATCTCGGGCGACACGACCAGCTGGAGGGTCGAGTTGATCGCGGCGGCGAAAGTGACTGCCGCGGCGCCGAGCAGCGCCAGGACGGGGATCTCCGTGGCCATGCTGGGCATCAATGCCGCGAGCAGGGCCAGTGTGCCGAAGCTCAGGGCGGAGAAGGCGATGACCCCGAGGCCGGTCTTTCCGCGCGCACCAATCACCAGGGCTCCGATCACCGAGCCCACGCCCATCGCCGACACCAGGATGGCGTAAGAGGTCGCGCCGCCGGCAAAGGTCAGCTTGGCCAGCAGCGGCAGGACGACGTGGAAGTTCAGGCCGAGGGTTCCGACGATCGCCATCAGCAGCAGCGGCACGCCGAGTTCGGGGGTCGCGCGGACGTACCGGACCGCATCCATCACCCCGCGATCGTCGCGGGCGGCTCGCGGCGCGACGTTGACGGACCGGCCGTCGATGCTCCACAGGGCCCAGATCATCACGACGAAGGTGGCGGCGTTGAGGCCGAAACATGGAGCGACACCCACGGTCGCGATCAGGGTTCCGGCGAGGGCCGGCCCGACCACCCGGGCCGAGTGGACGATCACGCTGTTGAGGCTGACCGCGTTGACGATGCGGTCCCTGCCGACGATCTCCATGACGAAGGCCTGACGGGCCGGATTGTCAATTGCGATCAGGGATCCGCGGATAAAGACAAGCGCGAAGACCATCCAGGGCTGGACCGCGCCAGTGGTGGTCACCGCGAAGAGGATCAGCGGCGGAACCATCATCGCCGCCTGGGTGAAAAGCAGCAGCAGCCGCTTGGAGAAGCGGTCTGCCAGGGCACCGCCCCACGCTCCGGCCAGCAGGATCGGCAGGAACTGGAGCGCGGTCGTGACGCCGACCGCGAAGCCGCTGCCGGTCAGGCTGAGGATCAGCCAGACTTCGGCCACCGTCTGCATCCAGTTGCCGGACAGCGAGACGACCTGACCGGTGAAGTACCGGCGGTAGTTCGGGACTTGAAGCGAGTCGAATGACCTCTTGAGCGCCGCCGTCAACGGTTTTGCCCCCGGTCCGAGTCCTCCAGCGCGTCTTCGAGGATGATTGCGGCCCGTTCCAGGGTCGCGACGTCATCGGCCGGCAGGGAGTTGAGCAGGCGGGCCAGGTAAGCGCTCTTGCGTGACCGGGCCTCGGCCAGATAATCGGATCCGGCCGTGGTCAGGGTCAGATGGCAGCTGCGGCCGTCATTCGGGTCCGGCAGGCGCTCGATCAGCTCGCGCTCGATCAGATGATTGATCACACGGGTGGCCGTGGGGCGTTTAACGCCTTCGATTTCGGCCAGTCCGGTCGGAGTCAGCGGCGCGTGCCGCTCGATCGACGCAAGAGCGGCCAAAGCGGTCGGGGAAAGGTCACTTCCGACCTCTTGGCGCAGCCTTCTGGCGGTTCTGGTGATTGCCAGACGCAGGACAACAGCAGAACCCTCGTTACCCGCATGGATAACTGATTCCTCAGTTGTCTGACGTATCGTCTGACTATCTGCCTGACTAGTCGTTTCCGGCTCTGTGAATTGATCCGGACCGGCGAGGCCGGTCTTGCCAAGTGTGTCAGCCGCGCTAGCGTCCTTTTTCCTGAAGAAGTAGTTACTCATGCTAATTAGTTTAGCAAATTACTTATCATTAGTCCAATCAGACAGGAATTCCATTCTGGGTCGGTTTCGATCTCACCTTCGAAGTGAAACCGACCCAGAACGTCGGTGGTGGCTGCGTTGCGGCGACAGGCTCCCGCGGGTTGGCGTCGAAAGTCTGCTGGATGGCCGACGAAACCCCCGATGAGCATCCGAAGGAACACCCCTTCCGCGAGGAATTCCACTCCGAGATAACCGGAGGTACCGTTCCCGAGAACGGCGTTGAAGGCCCGCGCGCGATCAGGGCTGAACAGCTCCTGAACACGCCTTTGATGATTGCTGCCGCGCTGACGCTGCCCAGTGTCGCGCTGACCGAGGCCCACGTCGGCGGCACGCTCGAGGTCATCGCCCAGATCCTCAACTGGGGCACATATCTCGTTTTCGCTCTGGAACTGGTTCTGATGCTGATCTTCGTACCCGACCGTAAGAAGTACCTGAAACATCATCCAGTTGAGCTGATCGTGGTCTTCCTGACTCCCCCGGTGCTGCCGGCGAGCCTTCAGGCATTCCGGGCGATCCGCCTGCTGAGGCTGCTGAGGCTGCTGAAGCTCGCGCAGCTTTCAGGCCGGGCCTTCTCTGACAAGGGTCTGGGGTACGCCGCGCTAATGACTCTGCTGATCGCGGTCGCGGGTGGAACCATCTTCAGGGCCTTCGAGAAGGGTCACCAGCACCTCGACGAATGGCAGAGTGTCTACTGGGCGATCACCACGATGACCACCCTCGGTTCCGAGTACCAACCGACCACCGTCGGTGCCCAGATCACCGCGATCGCGATCCTGCTGGTCGGGGTCTCCTTCATCGCCCTGCTGACCGGCGCGATCGCCCACCGCTTCCTCGGCGTGACTCCCCCCGGTGCCAGCGACGATTCCCGCTAGGATTGCCCGCGTCCAGGACGAATCCATCGGGTTCAAAGGAGCGGGGAGTGAAATGAAGCGGGTTTTCGCAGTGCTAATTGCCGGTTTAATGCTTACGGGCGCTCTGAGCGCTTCAGTTTCCGCTTCCGGGGCCAATCCACCCGTCGTTTACAAGACCGCCAGGGCAATTCCGACCAAGAGCGGCGATTTCGTGAGGATCTCGGTCTACGCAAAACACGTGAGAAGCGTCTCGATCCGGGTCGACCAGAAGCCGGGACCGCGTCACAAGGCCAAAAGATACGGCACGGGCTGCGGCAAGAAGAACTGCTCGAAGTGGCGCATCTACGTCCCACGCACCGGAAACGAGTGTTACGAGCTCGGAATCATCGGCAGCCAGGACAACGGAAGACGGGCGATCGTCCGTCATACGGTCTGTGAGCCCTTCCGCGGCGGCGAAGTTTGACCTTCTGACCGATTCGACGGGTCAGATTTCGATATAGCCGTCTCCTGCGGGCTCACGCTCGAGACCGAACTCCTGAATTCACGCAGTCCCTCCCCTACTGACCTGCCTAGAGACGGAAGTTTTTTGGGCCCAAAGACAACCAGGGCAATGATCAGCACAATCGCTATTTCAAGTGGTCCGATGTTGGGCATGCATTCCTTTCATGCGGCCACAGCCGCTTGGTGGAGTTCGGAAATCAGGTTCAACGGACTGCCAGTTCTCGATTGAGTCCGGGGGTGAGCAATTCGCAGCCGTGCTCAGTGATGACGATGCTTTCGCTGAACCCGATGCCGAAGTCTCCGGGATACATCGAAATTATCGGCAGGTGAAAACACATTCCCGGTTCCAGCTCACGTTCCGCCCCTTCGGCGATGTAGACGGCTTGCTCGGTCCAGCTCGGCTGAAAGGCCATTCCAATCGCGTAGCCGTATCCGCCATGGAACCAAACGCCGGGGACCTTATCCCACACCTGGGCGGCCACCCGGGCCACATCGTCCCCGGTGCGGCCCGGTCGTGCTTCCTGAATCAAGGTTTCGAGGACCTCGAGGTTGGCGTCGGCCAGCCCCCGCTGACGGTCGCTGGGGTCGCCGATGACCGCCGAGCGCATTGACGGAGCGTTGTAGCGCCAGTAGGTCCCGGTCAGTTCGATGTAGGCGATGTCGCCGCTGTTCACGTCGTGACGGCGATAAGGGATGTGGGGAGCAAGTCCGGTCCGCGGTCCGGTCATGAGCATCGGGTCGATCGACATAAGCTCCGATCCGGCAGTAGCTCCTGCGCTGTAAGCCGCGGCCGCGATTTCGTTCTCGTTCACCCCGTCATGGCAGGCATCCATCGACGCTTTCAGGGCGGCCTGAGTCATCTTGCCCGCTTCGCGCATGTAGCCGAGTTCCTGTTCGGTTTTGATCAGGCGTTCTTCGAGGACGAGCCGGGTCCCGTCAACAAACTCGGCCCCGGGCAGCAGCTCCTTCAAACGAATGTAGGTGAACGCGTCGCAAGCCCTGCCGATCGCGAAGTTCTCATCGTTTTTCAGCTCGAGCGCGATCCGGTCGTTCGCATACCCGAGATCGATCAAAAGTTCACCGAGCGACGTTGCGGAATCGGACGCTTTCGTCCAATCGAACACCCGAACGTCCTCGGTTACCGAATGAAGATTCACGACCGGGGCCTCAAGCTCGGCACAGGTGAAGATCGGCTTGCCCTTCGCCGGCAAAAGGGTCACCTGATATGTGGGGGCCATGTGGGAGTCGTAACCGGTGAGGTAACACGAACTCGCGATGTTGAAACAACAAAGCACATCGATTCCGTCCTGAGCCATCCGCTCCTGAACGTTCGCCATCCGCTGGAAATACACCTCGGCCGGAAAAGCCAGCTCCTTCTCAATGCCTTTCGCCTCGAGGATTTCAAAGAGGTTCTTGTCATTCATGGTGTTCTTTCCTTTCCAGATCAGTCGGGTAGCAGGGCGGCCCGGCGCGCATCGATCGTCACTTCGACCACCTGTCCGATGTCGACGCCAGGGATCTCCGAGATTTCACGGGCGACGAGAGGCTCGCCCTCGATGTCCAGTTCATGCATCCAGTAGAAGCCGTGGAAGGTGCTCGAAGTTACCGTGCCTGTAATCGCCCGGACCGAACCGGGGTCCGCCGGCGAAAGTGTCACATCCTCAGGCCGGACCATCAGGCCGATCGCCGTTCGAGAATCCGAAGGGCTGATCACCGGTCCCTCCAGTGACATTTCCTTCCACCGGAAACCGGGATCGGAGCCGTTCCGCGTTACGGCGCATGTGAGGATGTTGGCGTCGCCCACGAACGAAGCCGCGAAACTCGACGACGGCTGCCGATAAAGCTCGTTGGGGGCGGCAAGCTGATCTATGCGCCCTTCATTCATGAGAGCGATACGGGTCGACATGGCCATCGCCTCTTCCTGATCATGGGTCACATAAATGAAGGTCGTCCCGACCTCACGCTGGATCGTCTTCAGCTGTTCCTGGAGATCTTTCCTGACGGCACGGTCAAGCGCGGTCAGCGGTTCATCGAGGAGCAGCACTTCCGGCGCCCGGGCAAGGGCGCGGGCGAGGGCGACCCGCTGGGCTTGGCCACCACTTATCTGCTGCGGACGGCGCTTGGCGCAGTGGCTCAGCTGGACGAGTTCAAGTAGCTCCGCGACACGGTTCCGAATCTCCGCTTTCGGCCGCTTCGCGAGCTTCAGGCCGAAGGCGACATTCTCCTCCACCGCAAGGTGGGGGAATAGCGCGTATCGCTGGAAGACCATGTTGAGCGGTCTCCGCTCCGGGGGGAGCTTGCTGACGTCCTCGCCGGCAACGACCACCCGACCCTGGTCGGCAGACTCAAAACCGGCGATGATCCGGAGAAGTGTCGTCTTACCGCAGCCGCTCGGACCGAGAAAGGCGAGAAACTCACCACGGGCGACGTCGAGGTCCACTCCGTCCACTGCCTTCACACCACCGAAGGATCGGTGGATTCCCTCGAGTCTGACGATCGGTTCGCCTGAGGTCTTCTCGGTCAACGCTGCTCCTTGCCTGGGGCTGTATGGGCTATTCCGGCAATCGCCGGCACCTCGATGTCTGGATCGGCGGCACCTTTCCCGGGATCATTCCGAAGCAGAAGCCAGGCGATGATTCCCGCGAGGACCGCGGTCAGGAGGAGGAGGGTCGCGATCGCGTTGATCGACGGATCGATGCTGCGACGAAGGCGACTGAAGATCATCACGGGCAGCGTGTTGTCGGCGCCGACGACGAAGTTAGTGACTACGAACTCGTCCACAGAGAAGGCGAATGAGATGAGGGTCGCTCCCATGATCGACCGCCAGGTCAACGGCAGCGTCACCCGACTGAGGACCTTGAGCCGACCGGCACCGAGATCCCTTGCCGCCTCCTCCACAGAAAAGTCGAATCCGCTGAACCGGGCCAGCATGACCGCCCAGGCCAGGGGCACCGTGACGAGGACGTGCGCGAGGTACACCGTAAAAAGGGAAGGGGTCAGCCCGATCTCACCAAAAGTCAGAAGTAGAGCGAAGCCGATGAAGACCGGCGGCACTATGAGGGGAAGCAACCCCGCACCGCGGAGAAATCCGGGGTAGGGCAACTTTCCCCGTGATGCGGCGAGCGCACCAAGGAACGCGATGACGGAGGAGGTGATCGCCGAGGTCGCGGCGACGAGCAGGGTGGCCGTGAGGGCCGACCGGAAGGCCGAATCTTTGAGGATGAGTTCGAACCAGCGGAGCGAAGGACCCTCGAATGGCAGTCCGGTCCGGCTCGCGTCCTGGAACGAAAAAACGATCACGACCACCACCGGCAGGATCAGGTAAAAGAGGCATGCGACAAAGATCGTCCGACCGCTGAGCCTCCCGATCACGGCCATCAGCGAGCCACCTTCGGCAGGAGCCTGGAGATCTTCATCGCGGCCCAGACGAGACTGGTCACGAAGATGAGAAGTAGCAGCGTGACGAAACCGTAGGCAGCACCCATCGGCACGTCACCGGTGGCCAGGAACTGGTTGGCGATCAGCACGCCGACCATCTGCGTATCGGGTCCGCCGACGAGCGGCGGGATCACGTAGTCGGCCGCGGAAAGAAGGAAGATCAGGCAGAACGACAACAGGATGGAGCGACCCACCAGGGGCAGGATCACCTTCCTGTAGACCCCGAACGGGGTAGCACCCAGATCACGTGAAGCCTCGACTTCGTCGTCGCGGACGCTTTCGAGTCCCGAGAGGATGATCAGGGTCGCGTACGGTGCGTAGATGCTGCCGAGGGTCAGGATCACGGCAGTCGGCGAGAAAAGCAGCCAGCCGAGCGGCTCATCGCTGATGCCGGACGTGGTTAGGGCCGAGTTGATCACACCGGTGTCGCCGAGGATCGTCCGCCAGGCATAGATCCGAACCAGGTACCCGCCGAGGACAGCGAGCATCACGACGGGAACCGCGATTCGCACCCACGACCGATGCTCGAAGCGGATGTAACGCGCGATCGTGAATCCGACGAAAACCGAGATGCCGGCGGTCGCCAGACCGAAGACGACCGATGTCCGGACTGCTTTCCAGAAGGTATCCCGGGCAAGGACATCGGCGTAGTTCTGGGTGGTGAGCGAACTGCTCACCCCGTAAAGGGAACCGGACCGGAACGAGTACCACAGTCCGATTCCCAACGGGATCACGAGCAAAAAAAGCAGCACCAGTCCCAGCGGCGCGGCCAGCCCGATGGCCGAGAAGCGCGATCGGATGTCCGCGGTCAGGACGCCTTCACGTCTTCCCATGCGGTGACCCACTCTTCGTGCGTGGCGATGTCACCGTCTGGCTCAATCGGCGCGTCGAGAGCGAAGTTGAGCTGGTTGTCGAAAATATTGTCGAAGTCGTTGTAGTCGAACACCTCGGCACCGAGCCCCTTGATCTGGGGAACGACATCCAGCCTGACAACGCCTGACACCAGATCGTTTCCGACATAGGCCTGCATCTTCTTGCCGATCATCTCGTCGATGAACGCGGTACCCGTGCGGGGATTGTCGGACTCGCTCGGAATTCCGAACGAGTCGATGAAACCGACCGACTTCTCCTTGGGGTAGCCGGTGAGGACTTCGCCGCCCTTGTCCGCCGCGAAAGCCTGGACGGCATTCCAGCCCTGGAAGCTGCACCAGACATCTCCGGCGACCAGCAGATCGGCGATGTCGCCGTATCCCGCCGCGACGGTGCGGGCATTGGCTTTGACTTTCGTCAGGAACTCCTGGGTCTTGGCGAGTTCGTCCTTGGTCATCCTTCCCGGCTCCTCGACACCGATTGCGAGCGCACCGGTCTGGATGGATGACACCGGGTCGTCGATCATGGCGATCTTGCCCTTGAACTTGGACTCGGTGAGTTCTGACCAGCTCTCGATCGGGTCGGTGAGGTCCGGCCTGTAATTCCAGCCGAGGCTTCCCCAGACGAACGGCATCGAGACCAGGCTGCCGTCCTTGTTCTTGAAGAGCTTGGTGAACCGCGGCTCAACCGTATCGTAGTTCGAGAACCAGTCCGGCTGCAGCGGCTTGAAGGCGCCGAGGTTGCGGTAGATGTCGACCTGTGCGCCACCCAACTGAGCGGCATCGGCCGTACTTCCGGCAGGCGAACGCAAGCGGGTGGTGACGTCATCCTGGTTGTTGATGAACGTCGTCTTGGCATCGATCCCGTTCTTCGATAGGAAGGGCTTGATCGTGTCTCCGCCCTCGTAGCCGGCATAGGTGAGGATCTGGATTGCGCCGCCGAGTTCTCCGAGTTCGGCCAGGGACGTTCCCGACGTCGACTCGGACGACCCGTTCGAGTCACTGCCCCCGCACGCCGCGATCAGGGAGCCTGCGGCAGAAACCGAAACTCCGAGAAGTGCCGCCCGCTTCAGGAACATGCTGCGGGTCATTGCCTGCGCGCGACTGATGCCTGGATCAGCGGCGAACGGGTGGGACTGGTCTTGCTTGAGTGGACCCTTCATGCAAACCTCTTTTCTGTCCGATTTCCAGAATTCACTTTCGACGACCTGAAGTCTTCGATCAATTGACAAAGCGACATACGTTGTTTTGGTTTAGGCGACAAGTCGTGTTCAGGCATTGGCCCTGATTCCGCTCGGAGAGCCGGACTTCCGGCCTGCCGAAGACAGATCCAATCCGTAAACGTCCCGCGCGACACGGGCAGTGATCTTGCCTTCCCGCAGATCGCGGGAAACCGCCGAGCGTTCGCGGCGGCGCGGGTCGCCGTAACCGCCTCCGCCCGAGGTCGTGCTGATGATCCGGTCGCCAGCGACGAGCTGCAGCCGCTGTTTGCTGAGCGATTCGACCTTGCCGTTGACCCGTTCCACGACGAGTGTCGCGGCTGTGCCGGGCTCGCCCCCGCCAATACCAAACGGAGCGAACTGGTCGCGGGTCTGTTCCGAGTAGAAGACCCCGTCGGCGTCGTCCAGGAATTCGTAGACCCGCCTCAGGCCGAGGCCGCCACGAAACTGTCCCGGGCCGCCCGAGTCGGAAACGAGTTCGGTCGCGACGATCCGGACCGGGTACTGGAGTTCGCAGATCTCGGCCGGGAGCATCTGGACATTGCCCAGGTAGACGTCAACGGCGTCAAGGCCGTCCCCCTCGGAATGGCCGCCCATACCACCGCCGAGGTCGTCCTGGATGATCACCTCGGTGCCGACCCGCGGATGACGAAGAGCCGCCGCGAGACTGGTGAATCCGACGAATGATCCCGCCGTGGCCTGGTCCGGGTACATCTTTCCGAAAGCGTTGATCAGGGTGTCGGCCAGGCGCTGTACGCCGAGATGCCGCAGGCTGAGTGCCGCCGGGAACTCCGGATTGACCATCGAACCCTTGGGCAGGTACGCCTCGACCGCACGGATCACACCGCCGTCGTGCGGACCGGATGGATCGAAGATTGCCTTGACGGCGAAGATGATCGCCGCACGCGACGCGGTTTCGGCCATGTTGAGTCCGCCCGCCATCTGGTCATCGGTGCCGGTCAGATCGACCTTGACGCCATCGCCGGCGACGTCGACTTTCACGGCGATCTTGACCGGATCGGAACCCAGGCCGTCATCGTCTAGCCAGCCTTCGGCTGAAGCCGATCCGTCCGCCGCCTCCGAGATCGCCGCACGGATGCGGGCCTCCGACTGGTCGAGAGAAGTTTCCATCGCGGCGGCGACGAGGTCGACCCCATAACTCTCGATCAGTTCGATCATCCGGCGCTGGCCGAGGCGGGCCGAGGCGAGCTGTGCCCTGAGGTCGCCTGCGGTCGATTCGGGGTCACGGATGTTGTTCTTGATCAGGTTGAGCACGTCGTCATTGACGACCCCGTCCTTCATCAGGCGGATCGGCGGGATGCGAAGACCTTCTTCGAAGATCGACTGGTTGGCGAAACCCTCGGTGCCCGGGTTGGTTCCGCCGACGTCGCTGTGATGGGCGATGTTCCCGCTCCAGGCGACGACCCGACCGTCCATCACCACCGGCACGTGGACCTGGATGTCAGGGGTATGGGTTCCACCCATGTAAGGGTCGTTCGCCATGAACGCGTCCCCTTCATTGATGTCGCCGGGCTCAACCGAACCGATGACCCATGGCAAGGTCGAAGCCATCGTCCCGAGGAATGCCGGGATCAGATCATCCTGGGCGACCGTCTCGCCCTCGCCGGTGAACAGAGCGCACGAGTAATCCAGCATCTCCCGGATGATCGGTGAGTGCGAACTGCGCCTCAGGGCTTCCGACATCTCGGACGAGGTCGCCTTGAGCGCGCTCGAAATGACTGCGACCGTGATCGGGTCAGGACTACTGGACATCGTCACCCTCCTTTTTCTCGGTGATGATCAGGGAGCCGGTTTCATGCACCGCGGCCTCGAAGCCGGGCTGCAGAACGGTCGTCGTGTCCAGCTGCTCGATGATCGCCGGGCCGGCTATTACCTGACCGACCGAGAGCGTTTCGCGGTCATAGATCGCGGTCTCGACCCGCCCGCCCTCGCTCGTGAAAAGGACGGGCCGTGTCGCTTTGGGTTCGCCCGGTGTGTCCACCAGACGTGGAGACGGCAGGGGTAGCGCCCGGGTCCCCCGGGCGAGAAGGCGGACCGCCACGACTTCGGAGAGTACGTCGCTCGACGCGTGACCGAAGGTGTGTTCGTGCCTTACGTGGAACCGGGAGATGGCCTCGCTCAGATCTTCACCGAAGGTGGTCGCGACGGCTAGTGAGTATTCCTGGCCGAAGTAGCGGATGTCGAGGCTGCGTTCGTAGACGTGATCGCTCTCCGGGATGCCGTCACCGATCAACGCCGCCGATGCGGTCTTCTCCAGGTCGCTGAACATCACTTCGATGTCCGGAGTGTCGATCGACTTCTCGTCCCGGTAGACGGGTGTCATCAGGTCGTGGCGCAGGTCCGCCCCGAGGAGACCGATGGCACTGAGCAGTCCCGGACGTCCGGGGATCACGGCGGCCGGCATTCCGAGCAGGCCGATCAGGTTGGCCGCATGCAGCGGTCCCGCACCTCCACCGGCCACAAAGGCAAAGTCACGCAAGTCATCGCCGTGCTTGGCCGCTGCCTGACGAACGGCACCGGCCATGTTCGCCTCGAGGACAGTGAGCAGCCCGAGCGCGAGTTCATCGTTCGATTTGTCGATCCTCGTGCCGAGGTAATCCGCGATCGACTTCTCGGCCAGTTCCGGATCCAGGGTGATCTCCCCGCCGGCGAGTCCAGCCGGAGCGAGCCGCCCGAGGTGGAGGTGTGCGTCGGTCACCGTCGGCTCGGTTCCGGTGAGGCCGTAACAGGCCGGGCCGGGGTCGGCTCCGGCACTCTCGGGTCCGACCGTGAGCGCGCCGCCGGCATCCACCCTCGCGATGCTTCCGCCTCCCGCGCCAATCGTCATCACTTCGAGATGAGGAAGCTTGCAGGGAACCCCGTTCGGCAGTTTCATCTCGTACTCGGTGCGTGGCTCGTTCTGGTCAACCACGCCGATGTCGGCGCTGGTGCCACCCACGTCGAACGTGACGCAGCGGTTGAAGCCGCAGCGGGCGGCTTCGTCGGCTCCGCCGATCACACCAGCAGCCGGGCCGGAGAGGATCAACTGGTGAACGTTCTCGCCGACGCACCGGTCCGCCGTTCCGATGCCGCCGTTGCTCTGCATGATGAAAAGGCGGTCGGAGGCGTCGCCGGCGCTCAGGCGGGATTCGAGTTCCCGCACGTAAGGGTCGATCTTCGGGGCGAGGCCGGCGTTCACGGCGGCAGTGGCAAACCTGGGATATTCGCGGGGTTCGAGGCTCACATGGGACGAGCAGCCGACGTAGATCTCCGGATGGCGCTCCTGAACGATCCGGCTGATCTTCTCTTCGTGCTCGGGGTTCACGAACGAGAACAGGCAGGCGACGGCGATCGCCTCTACTCCCTGTTCGACGAGCCAGTCCGCGACCTCGGCGACCTCGTTCTCATTTACCGGGTCAATCTCTCCGCCGGTCGCCGAAATGCGCCCGGCCACTTCCTTCCGGAGCTCGCGGGGGATCATGGCCGGCAGCGGTTTCTGCCTCAGGTCGTAGAGCAGCGGACGCTGCTGGGTTCCGATCTCGAGGATGTCGCGGAACCCGGTCGTCGTGATCAGGCCGACTTTGGCGAAGTCGTTGGTGATCACAGCATTGGTGGCAATGGTGGTCCCATGAGTCAGTGACTCGGCGGAGCCGTCTCCGCCCTTGCGCAGGGCGTCAACGCCGCCCAGGATCGCCTCGTGGGGACTGCCCGGCTGAGAGGGCACCTTGGCGATGGTGATCTCGCCGCCGTCATCTCCGTACTCAATGAGTACGCAGTCCGTAAATGTTCCTCCTGTGTCAACTCCGATCCGGCGCAAGGTTCTGAAAGTCCTTCCGTTGATTCAATCGTGAGTCCGAATTGTCGAGGCGCTTCGGAACAACCAACAGGACCCTTTTGTCGAACGATCGAGTGCGCCGCTTTACGAAGCGTCCACAGTCCGGACCGCGCCGGGTCAGGCCAGGTCCTCTTCGATTCCGGGGATGAGACGACGGGCCCGCAGGGCGAAGTGAAGGCCGAGGCGGGCGTCTTCATCAGCGAGGCTCTGGCCCAGAAGTTTCTCGATCCGGTCCAGCCGGTGATAGAGGGACTGGCGCTCCAGATGTAGCTTTCGGGCGGTCTCGGTCTTGTTGCCGCCGTTCTCCAGGAACACCTCCAGGGTGGATGTGAGGGTCGAGTTCCTGTCCTTGTCGTGCTCGACGAGGGGTCCGATGCGCCTCAGGATGAACGACTGCACCTCGCGGCTGTCGCGCAATGCCCAGAGGAGGCGTTCAAGATCGGGTCGGGTCGCGTCATACCATTTCTCGGCTTCGACACGAGGCGTCCGCGCGGCTTCGGCCACCTCCCGCAAGGAGGACACTGCCCGGGTCCAGTTTCCCGAGGCATCGCCGACGAACAGAAGTCCCGCGGTCTTCGAACCTACTTCCCGTTCAAGGGCGAAATCACAAAGATCCGCGAGCAGATTGGCACGTTCGTCGCGCTGTTTCGTGGTCGCCAGGCCGACGACCATCCCGAGTTCATGCGCACTCGGCATGAGACCACCGAGTACCGGGATCCTGCGCCCGTCCAGCTCCTTCTTGACATGTCGCCACACAGAACTCCACAAAGCGGCGGCCGATGCTCTCGGCGCCCGGCCGGGCCCGGTTGCCGCCAGCACACAGGGCATGAGATAGGGAACCCTGCGGGGGAAGCCCATCGCGTCGACTTGACGAGAAATCTCCGATTCTGCCAAGTCGGTCTCGAGGAACCGTGCGAGCAGATTCCCCCGTTCCCTCGCAATGAGGATCTCCTCCTGCCTCGACTGCACCGTGACCAGCGCAAGCAGGTCGGCGGCCCGCTCCATCGCCGGCTGTGCGACCGCCTTGATCGGACCGCCCAGAGATATCGCGACCAGCTTCGAGTGAGGATCGATTCCCGCTCCCGGAACGTCCACGTGGACCGATTCGGGGGCACCTGGCAGTTCCCGGTTCACAAGATCCCAGGCGGACAGTACTTTCGCGGAATCATGCACATGTGGAGCGTGGTAAAGCAGCTCTCCCCCTTCCCGCTCGAGGATCATCGGGTTCTCAATCGCGGCCGCCAGCGCGCCCAGGACCTCGGGGATGCCACCGCCGTCAAGCATGAGGCCGGTGAACTGGCGCTGAAGTTCGTCGGCCTTGCGGACGTCCAAAAGGCGGTGGTCGAGCAGCCCGCGGTTGATCGTCTCGGTCACCTCGACGAAGGGGATCTCCCGGTGGAGGATGACCACGGGGAAATCCCGCTCCTTTGCCGCCTTCACGAGTTCCGGGGGAGGCTGGGAGAAGACCTGCCCCAGCTCGAGCACGAGTCCGGCCACTCCCCTCTCGGCGAGTTCGGAGATGAAACGGCGCTGGGCTTTCGTGTCATTTCCGAAGCCGAGGCCCGTCGTAAGCAGGAGCTCACCGCCCCGGAGCAGATCGGCAAGATTCGGAGAGTCGCCGGCGTGGGCCCAGCGAATTGGAACGTCGAGGTTCGTTTTGCCGGAAACGAGTTTGGGGGCACCACCCCTGATCAGGTCCATGTCCAGGACGGCACGGACCGTGAGACCTCCATCATTCCTATTGAGTTCGTCCGTCACTGCGGGAAGGCCTTTCAATGGTCGTAATGACCAACACGATTATTTGGTGTTCCCGAGCGGCGCTCAAGATACGGACCGTCAGCCAATAGAGCTCGTGTTTTGACGGTGCGAGCATTGTCCGCGGAACCCTGCACGAACAGGATACGAACCATGGCGACTCGCAACCCCACCCCGGCTCATGGGGTCTATTGGCTTCAACAGGCGATGGAGCAGGACGAGGGGCGCGCCTGCCCTCCCCTCTCCGGCACGGAGAAAGCCGACGTCTGCATCATCGGCGGCGGGTACACCGGTCTTTGGACGGCCATCGAAATCAAGAAGCTCGATCCCGAGGCGTCGGTCGTATTGCTCGAGGCGGATGCCTGTGGTTTCGGCGCGAGCGGCCGGAACGGCGGCTGGGCGACAAGCTGGTTCGACGAGCTGGACAGTCTCGTCAAGAAGTTCGGCCCCGAAGCCGGGCTGGATCTCGCCGATCGTTCGAGCCAGTCGGTGAGGAACATCGGCGAGCTCGCCGAGGAGCACGGTTTCAATTGTGATTTCCGCCCGAAGGGATCGCTATGGGTTGGGACCAGTCCGGCACACGACGCCGCGATCGAAGACGTCGCCGCCACCTGTGAGCGGTTCGGAAGGTCGGACCTGATTCGGCGGGTAGGCGCCGACGAAGTTTTCGAGATGACCGGCTCGGAAGTCTCCCGCGGTGGACTGCTGATCACGGATGGTGCGGCGGTCCAGCCCGCGAAGCTGGCCCGTGGCCTGCGGGGCGTGGCGCTCAAACTTGGTGTGACCATCCATGAAGGCAGCCCGATGATCGCGATGGACCGCACGTCGCCGGCCCGGGTGAGAACCAGTTCGGGAACCGTCGAAGCGGACCAGGTCGTACTCGCGACCAATGTCTGGTCCGCCGCGATAAGGGAGTTGCGCAGGTCGGTCTTCATCGTGGGTGCCCAGATCGTCCTGACCGAACCGCTCGGTGACCGGCTCGACGGGGCTCTGTGGACCAACGGTCTCCTTTTCGGTGACGCCAGGATGTTCGTCCATTACGCCCAGGTGACGCCCGACCGGAGGATCGCTTTCGGCCGGGGAGGCGGCGCGATCAGCGCCGCCGGCCGGGTGATCCCCAAGCATTTCGTCGACCCGGCCACGGCCGCAACGGTCGCCGAGGACTTTCGCCGCTGGTTCCCTCAGTTCGCCGACGTGGCGATCACCCATGCCTGGGGCGGCGCCGTGGACCGGGCCCCGGGACACCTTCCGTTCGTCGGATCTCTCGGCAGCGGCAACATCCACTACGGACTCGGCTACTCCGGCAACGGCGTTGGTCCGAGCAATCTGCTCGGGCAGATCCTCGCCCGCCGGGCACTGTCGATCGAAGACGACCTCTCGACCTCCAAGCTGGTTTCCGGGCCGCCCGGATACCTGCCGCCGGAACCTTTCCGTTTCACCGGGGCAGCCCTCGTGCGGAATGTGGTTCAGCGAAGTGAGGACCGGGAAGCGCTGGGCCATCCGCCCGGACCGGTCGGGAAATTTGCCAGGCGCCTGACGGGCTTCTCTCTGCCCGCTCGCAAAACGCACCGGTAAGCCACCGGGATTAGAACCAACGTCGGAGGCAAGATGAATGTGAAAACGAAAGAACACCGAAGCACCGGCACCTTCAGCACCGGGCAGGACCATCCGCTCTTCCGGAGCGGGAACTGGTTCGAGACCGGCGAATGGCTCGAGGTCAGGTCGCCCTATGACGATTCGCTCGCCGGCCGCGTCGCGTGGGCCGCTCCGTCCGAGGTCTCGAAAGCGGTCGCCGACGCGGCCCGCGCGATGAAAGAACAACCGCTCGAACCGTTTGAGCGCGCCGACATCCTGGCTGACGTCGCGCGTATCATCGGGGAGCGGAGTGAGTTCCTGGCGCAGACGATCACCGCCGAGTCGGGCAAGCCGATCTCGCTCGCCCGCCTGGAGGTCTCACGGGCGGAAGCAACCGTCGTCGAATCCGCCCAGGTGGCCCGCCAGCTGGTCGGCGAGGTGGTCCCGATCCAGGGCACAGCCGCCGGCGCCGGACATTCCGCTTTTACGATGCGAGTGCCGGTCGGGGTGGTTGCCGCGATCACGCCGTTCAACTTTCCTCTCAATCTCTCGGTACACAAACTGGCGCCGGCGATCGCCGCGGGCTGCGCCATCGTGCACAAGCCGGCGGACAAGACCCCGCTCGCCGCCATCGCCCTGGCCGAATGCTTCGAGCAGGCCGGCCTGCCGGGTGGCTGGCTGAACACGATCCTCGCCGAACCGGTCGAGACCTCGGAGATTCTGCTTTCGGCGCGCGAGGTGGGACTGGTGACCTTCACCGGATCAGCCGCCGTCGGCTGGAGTATCGCCCGGGCGGCCGAGCGCACTCGGGTGGTCCTCGAGCTGGGCAACTCGACCCCGATCATCGTCACCTCTTCGGCGGACCTGGATCGCGCCGCGACGCTCGCCACCCAGAGTTCGTTCAACTTCGCCGGGCAGACCTGTGTTTCGGCCCAGAGGGTGATCGTTGATCAGAACATCCATGACGAATTCGTCGAGAAGCTACTGGGCAAGGTCAAGGCACTCGCTGTCGGCGACCCGTGGGACCAGAGCACCATGGTCGGGCCCGTCATCAATTCCGATGCCCGCGATCGCATCATGGATTCGATCGCTTCGTCAGTGGAGGCCGGCGGCGAGCTGCGATGCGGTGGGGTCGAGCCCACCGGCAACGTGATCGAACCAACTGTGATCACCGGGGTGGCCGCCACCGCCCCGCTCTCATGCCGGGAGATATTCGGCCCTGTGCTGGCCATCATCTCCACATCGTCGTTCGAACAGGCGATCGAGATCGCCAACGGCACCGATTACGGCCTTCAGGCTTCGGTTTTCACGTCGCGCCTGGACGAAGCCCAGAGGGCGGCACAAGCCCTCGAATTCGGATCCGTGTTGATCAACGAATCCCCCAGCTTCCGCGCGGACGCGATGCCATATGGCGGCGTCAAGTCGTCTGGCAACTCGAAGGAAGGGCCGTACTACGCGGTGCGCGAGATGACCGAAGAGCGGCTTGTGGTCATGGCCGAATGAAGTGCCGGGCCGAGGACAGATCCCGCCCCGCGCCGTCGACCAGGACGTGGTCCACGCTCACGTCGGGATAGTCGGGCGCTACGCCGTTCCCGTTGTCGTCCCAAAAGACGAATGCGTGCCGACCTGCGTTCGACTTAATAACACTGGTCAGCCGTTTCTTACGCGACCGGGCCAGCTCGAACGCGTAACACACCACCCGTTCGACACCTCGGCGCGCGAACACGTCCACTTGCAGGGCTACCTCGTGGCTCATCGTTTCGTGGACCCGGCCGCCGACCCCCGAGTATTCGCCCTCGGAGTTCTCACGCACACAGATGAAATCGATGTCTTCGCTGCCCTTGCCCCGCAACGGCGAATCAACCCCCGACAGCAGCCTGACCGGTCGCAGATTCACGTACTGGTCGAATCTTCCCTACTGAAGCGGCAGTCGGGCCGATAAGCAAATCCCGGTACTCGGGGTACTCTGGAGGTTCATCTCTCCCCCTACTGACGCAGCTCTGGTTGGTATCTCGGGGCCATGTGAATCCTCCTTGTTGCCGGAGGATTCCAGACTTGCGTGTCAACCCCTTCGGGGGAAGATCAGCACGGGCTGCGGCATGAAGAACTGCTCGAAGTGGCGCATCTACGTCCCGCGCACCGGAAACGAGTGTTACGAGCTCGGAATCATCGGCAGCGACGGCAGAACCCGCGACATCATCCAGCACACGGTCTGCGAGCCGTTCCCCGACGGCTCCGTCTGACGCACAGCGCTGCTTTCAGTCGTCGTCGGCCCCACCGCCGCCTTCGCCGCCCGCTGATTCGCCCGATTCAGACTTCGGAACGACAGCGCCGGTGCCCGAATAATCGTCCCGGGTTCCGGCGGCCGCCGGGGGCGTGGCCTCGGGTGGAACGGTGACCGGCGGTGACGTGACCGGCGGACTGGCGGTCCCGGTATTCGATGAAGTGCCCGAATCCGGCTTGCTTCCCTGTTCGCCCTTTTTCGACTTGGCGTCGGGCGCCGGCGAGGTGTCCTGAGCGGGCTCCAGGGCGCTCCCGGCGGAGACCGGCTCACCGGAAAGCCCGATCGGCTGACTGGCGAGGCTGCCGGCGACGATGGCGATGCCCACCGCGAGGACGATCCCGAAAACTCCCAGCAGGAGCCACCTTCCCAGGCCCCACTCACCGGATATCTGTCCGTCGCGATTCTTCATCGACTCAAGCGTACGAACTCCTGGGTTAGTAACAGGCAAAAATCCGGGATCACCTTTCGCTCGCCTCCATCCGTAACGGCAGCTTCACTGTTGCCTCCACTCCCCCGGACTCGCGCGATGAAATCGTCACCGAGCCGCCCCACTGGCTGATCAGCTCCCGCGCGATCGCCAGCCCGAGACCCGTGCCCTTGACCCCCTGCCGCCCGGACCTCCCCCGCGCGAAGCGGTCGAAGACGGTCTCTTCCTCCCCGGGGTCAAGGCCCTCACCTTCATCGAGGATCCTGATCATGCCCGGCGAGGCCTCAATCGTGATCCTGCTTTCCGGCGGCGAATAGTTGACGGCGTTTTCGACCAGGGCATCGAGGACTCGCTCGAAATCAGCCCGCGCGCAGAACACGGTCCCGATGTCCCGACCGCCCGTATCGCCGAGCACCAGCGTCCTCTTTCCGACCGCCGGCAGCCACCTCTCATAAGTTTCGCCGGTGAGTTCTCCCAGGTCGAGGTCCTCGCCGGGCACGTCGATCTCTCCGGCTCGGCTGAGGATCAGGAGTTCGTCAACCATCCGCGCGAGCCGGTCGACCTCAGACAGTCCCGCCTCCAGCTCTGCCTTCTTGCCCGGGTCAGACGTCTCCTCGGTGAGCCCCTCCAGCCTGAGCCGCAGGCCGGTCAGGGGAGTACGGAGCTGGTGCGACGCGTTGGCGACGAAGTCGCGCTGGCTCCGGAGGAGTCTGCCGACCCTGGCAGTCATCTCGTTGAACGATCGCGCCAGAGACCGTTGCTCCGAACTTCCGGTCACCTCGGCTTCGGCCTCGGTGCCGCCGGTGGCGAACCGGCGGGCGGTCACTTCGAGCCGGCGTATCGGCCGTGCGATCTGGTTGGCGATCACCGCGCCGCTCACCAGGGCGAACGCGAGCACCAGCGCACCCAGCAGGCCCAGTCCGAGCAGGGACCGGCTGACGGCAGAGTGGACCGCTTCGACGCTCTGGGTGATCCTGACCGCCCCGACGACTCCATTGCCCCTGAAGACCGGATCCGAGGTGGCGAGGATTTCCGCATCCAGGGTGTCGCTGGCTCTCTCGCGCTGATCACTTTTCCCGTCCAGGGCCGCGGCGATCTCCGGTCTCGAGGAATAGTTGCTGCCGACGCTCCCCGGGTTTCCGCTGTCGGCCACCACCTTGCCGGACTTATCCACGACCAGCACCCGGCCCCTGACCGTGCCGGCGGCGATGTTGATCAGGCGGGTAAGGGCATCTTCGTCGGTCGGGGCGATCAGGTTGCTGGCACCGGTCGCCACGATCTCGGCCTGACTGTGGGCCTGGCTGCGGACTTCCGTATTGACCCGGTCCTTCAAGCTGAGCGCCAGCGGCAGCCCGAGCGCTATCAACGCCAGCATCAGGACGTAGGCAAAGGCGATCAACAGAAGGGATCTAAGGCTTACGGCTGATCGTCTCCGGATTGGCGAACCTGAACCCGACGCCTCGCACCGTGTGTATGAATCGCGGCTCAGACGCACTGTCGCCGAGGGCTTTACGCAGTGCCCGGATGTGGACATCCAGTGTTTTCGTCGAACCGAACCAGTTCATGTCCCAGACCTCGGCCATGAGGTCCTCGCGTGTGACCACGCTTCCAGCGTGACGGACGAGCTCGGCAAGCAGGTCGAACTCCTTGCGGGAGAACCTGAGTTCCCTCCCGTCCAACGTCACATTTCGGGCGGGGAGGTCAACAACGAGATCCTGGAACTCGATCGGACCGGCTGTCTGCTTCTGGGCAGGGGGAGTGGCCCTCCTCAGAATCGCCCGAATCCGGGAAATGACCTCACGTGAGCTGAACGGCTTGACCACATAGTCATCAGCGCCCAGTTCCAGTCCCACCACCCGGTCCGTTTCGGTGCCACTGGCGGTCAGCATCAGGATCGGAACGTCGGATTGACCTCTGATCTCGACGCAGACATCACGCCCGTCCCCGTCTGGGAGGCTGAGGTCAAGCAGGATGAAGTCCGGGCTGGTCTCCTCGAAAAGTTCAAGTGCCGAAGATGCCGTCTTAGCGTTCAGCGTCTCGAACCCGGCTTTTTCAAGCGCCCGTGTGAACGGCTCGGAGATCGAGTCCTCGTCCTCGACGAAAAGGACGCGTGGAGCCGGTCGCTCGGGTGTTTCCATCGATCGAGTGTATAGCCGCCTCCCGACCCCCCCGGAAAAGATTTGCCGAGTCCTTACCTGGGCCTTGGCCGGCCTTTGGTGGTCCCTTCGCACAATCACTTCACCAAATCATTTTTCTGAAACTAACGAGGAGTTGATCTGAATGGAGAACGTGAAAGTGAAGGGAGCGGTATCGGTGACACTGCTCGCGCTGGGCGGACTCGCCGGAGCAGCAGTCAGCTCCACGGCCGGACACGCGAGCACCGAACCGGTCGCGGCCCTCAAGCCGAAGATCCGGACCGAAGTCGTCCACCAGACCGTCCGCAAGACCCGCAAGGCCAAGGCGGCAGCCGCCGCGGCGGCAGGCAGCGCGCCGGCAGCCTCATACGCTCCGGCGGCTTCATATGCGGCCACTTCCGGTGGACCATCTCCCTCTTCCGCTGTGACGTCGTCGAGCGGTTCTTCCGGCGGCGGCAATGGCGGCGGAGGCGGCTACCGGCCCAGCGGTGGCAACGGAGGTGGCGGTGGCTACGAGTCCGAGTCCGAAGGCGAGTCCGAGTCCGAGGGAAGCTACGCGTCCGACGACGGCAACGAGTCCGGTGGCGGCCATAGCAGCGGCAAAGAAAAGCCCGAACGGGGCGAAGGCGGTCACGATGACTGACCAGGCCCGACCGGTCAAGAGGCGTAAGCCGTCGCCGGTGAGAGTATTCCTCGCTACGGCTGGGCTGTTCCTGGGATCTCTCGGATTCCTGTCCTACCAGCTGGCCCAGGGCAATGATCCTGCCCTGGGTGCCAGCGTGGCTTCGGTACAGAAGCCGAAGCGGCCGGCAGTGACGGTGAGGCGGATCATCAAGCGGCGCGTAATCACCACAGTGGTTCCGGCCCCCGCTGCCACTTCGACGCCGGTCTCGAGTGGCTCGGCCCCTTCGAGCTCGTATTCGGCGCCGGCACCCGTCGCAGTCGCGCCCGCTCCGGCCCCTGTGACTGCGAGTTCGTAGGAGAAACAATGCCTGAGTACGACGAACAATTCGATGCCATGGGTTCAAAGATCAGGATCCTCATCGGCCCTCCGGCCGATGAGGGTCTGGGAACCCCCCAGGAAGCCGGGCGCCGTGCCCGGGAGTTCATCCTCGGGTTCGATCAGAAGCTCTCGAGGTTCAAGCCGGAAAGTGAACTCACTTCCCTGAATCGGGATCCGCGGCCGGGCGTGCCGGCTTCGGAACTTCTGAGGTCCGCGGTGAAGGCGGGCCTCTGGGCCGCCGAGCGCACAGGCGGCCTGGTTGATCCGACCCTGGTGGACGAGATTGAATCGGCCGGATACGTCGAGTCGAGGGCCGGCCTCACGGGTGTCCCGGTAGTTGACGCCCTCGATGACGCGCCTGCGCGCCAGGTCGGAAGGCCGAGCGGGGACAAGACCTGGTCGAAGTTCTCGGTCGACGATGATCGCGGGCTCATATGCAGGCCGCCTGGTCTCCGGTTCGACACCGGTGGCACCGGAAAGGGACTCGCCGCTGACCTCGTCGCAAAGTCCCTGGAGGGTTACTCACGTTTCCTGATCAGTTGTGGGGGCGATATCCGCATCGGTGGCCGCTACGCCCGCCAGGAGCCGTTCGACGTCATGGTTGAGCATCCGGTCAGTGGCAGGAAGCCTCACCTGTTCCGCCTTAGTTCGGGAGGTGTGGCGACATCGGGCATCAACGTCCGGGCGTGGCGTAGGTCAGACGGAAGTACGGCACACCACCTGATTGATCCCTCCACCGGAAAGTCCTGCTGGTCGGGGCTGATCGGTGTGACAGCGCTCGCTGGGTCAGCGCTCGAAGCAGAGACGCTGGCCAAAGCAGCTCTTCTTTCCGGCCCCGAAGGCGCCCGCAGGATCCTCGCTGACTTCGGCGGCCTGATCGTCCACGAGAGCTGCGAGGTCGAAGTCATCGGCCGCGTCAGCGTCAAATTTCGCATTCCCGAGATTGGAATCCAAACAAGGAAGGTGGCAGCGTGATCAGCCTCAACACCGTATTTGCCGACCACGGCTGGTGGCTGGTGAGCCGCGCATCGGGGCTGGCAGCACTGGTCCTGGTGACGATCTCCGTCGCCATCGGCCTGACCATGGCCAGCAAGCTGGCCCGGCGACCCGGAATGCCGAGGAAGCTTGCGGCGATTCACGAACAGACCGCCCTGGCGGGCCTGCTGGCGATCGCTGTCCATGGCATCACCCTCATCGGCGATCCCTGGCTCCACCCCGGAGCCAGCGGCGTTCTCATCCCGTTCACCATGGACTACAGGCCCATCTGGACCGGGCTGGGAACTATCGCCGGCGTGCTTGCCATGCTGCTCGGCCTCAGCTTCTACGCCAGGCGAAGCTTCGGCACGAAGATGTGGCGGAAGGCCCATCGGGCGACGATTCTCGTCTACTTCCTGGCCATCGCCCACACCCTTGGCGCCGGCACAGATGCGACGACCGTCTGGATGAGGTGGTGGCTGATCGTGACCACCCCTCCGATCGTCATGCTCTTCATCTACAGGGTGGCTTCATCCCGCTTCAGGAAGCCGGCGACGAGTAGGCCAATTGCCCGGTCAGCGGGCACCATCCCGGCTGGTGAGTTCCGATGACCGGCAATGGAGTTGTAATCGTCGGTGGCGGCCTCGCCGCACAGCGATGCGCGCAAACCCTGCGGAAGCAGGGCTTCGAGGATCCGGTGAGGATTGTCTGCGCGGAATCGGTGGCCCCGTACGACCGCCCGCCGCTGTCCAAGGGCAATCTTGCCGGAAGCTCGGGCGCCAAGGACGTATCGCTCAAGCCCACCGCCTGGTACGACGAAAACAGCATCGAACTGATCCTCGGGCGCAGGGCCTTGAGCCTCGACTCCGATAGCCATCGGATCCACCTGGATGACGGCACGCAACTGACCTACGACAAGCTGCTCATTGCAACCGGCTCACAGGCAAGGGAACTGCCCGCGCTCGCGGGGTTCGAGAATGTCCATTCACTTCGCACGGTCTCGGATTCAATGAGGCTCGGAGCCGAGCTCGGCAGGGGCGGGCACCTGGCGGTGATCGGGTCCGGATTCATCGGCCAGGAAGTTGCGGCGACCGCTCGGACGCTGGGCGACCAGGTAACGATCGTCGAAGCGATGGAGTCACCCCTGGCACACATCCTCGGGCCCAATGTAGGCACCAGGCTCGGGCGGATCCACCTGGAGCGCGGCGTCGACCTCATGACTGATGCGATGGTCGAGAGCGCGATTGGCAACGGCCGGGTCGAGGAACTGCTGCTGGCGGACGGCAGGCGGGTGACCTGCGACACCGTGGTGGTCGGAATCGGAGTGCGGCCGTCAACGGACTGGCTGGAAGGAAGCGGGCTGGAGCTCGACGGCATCCTCACCGACACCGGCGCCCGCACCTCGGTACCTGACGTCTTTGCTGCCGGAGACGTGACCCGGTCTCTGGATCCCAGGACCGGAATACCGGCCCGCTCGGAGCACTGGGATTCAGCGGTGCGGCAGGGACGCGCTGCCGCCCTCTCCATGCTCGGCATGCCTGCTCCAAAGCCGGCCCTGCCGAGCTTCTGGAGCGACCAGTACGAGAACCGGATCCAGTTCGTGGGGCACGCAGAACTTGCCGACCGTGTCGAAGTCGAAGAGAGCGAGGACGGAGACGCCTTCGCGGCCCGATACCTGCGTCAGGACCGGCTCGTCGGAGTCCTGGCCATCGGCCAGCCGCGCACGATCGCGTCAGCAGGACGAACCATCGAAGAGCACCACGAAACCGAACCAGAAAAGAGAGGCACCAAAAATGGCATGTAGAGCACTCATAGATCCGAACAGCTGCAGCGGCCACGGAGACTGCGTAGAAGTAGCCCCTGAGATTTTCAGGCTCGGCGACGATGACATCGCTGAAGTGATCGGCAACGGTCCGATCGAACTTCTGCTCGAAGCGGCCGAAGCCTGCCCGGCGGCGGCAATCAGCATCGTCGAAGACACCGGCGAGCAGCTCTATCCCTGAACGCGGTGTCCTGCCTCGGCCAGAATCTTCGCGGCCGAGCGCAGGTCCTCTTCGGAATGGGTTGCCATTACCGTGAGCCGCAGGCGGGAGGTTCCTTCGGGGACCGTGGGTGGCCGGATCGCCTGGGCGAAAACGCCCTTCTCGAGCGCCGCTTCACAAACTGCCGTCGCCTCTTCGGGGTCGCCGATTACCAGCGGAACTATCGGTATTTCGTTTTGCGCGACGTCGAAGCCTTCGGCAGCGAGTGCTTCGCGGAAGGTCCGCGCGCGGGACCTCAGCGTGGCGACGACTCCGGGCTGCTCGCCCGGGGACGAGGATTCCTCACTCAGTATCCGAAGCGATTCGGCTGCTGCCGCGACGGCAGTCGGGGGCAGCGCGGTCGAGTAGATCAGGGTGCGAGCCCGGTTGACGAGGTACTGGGCCATCGTCTCCGAGCAGCAGGCGTAGGCGCCATAGCTGCCCAGAGCTTTCGAAAGGGTGCCGACCATCACGTCGACCCGACCGTCGAGCCCGAGTTCACTGACCAGGCCGCGCCCGCCGGGACCGATCGTTCCGGTCGCGTGAGCCTCGTCGACGATCAGCCGCGCGCCATACCGCTCGGCCAGGTCCACGATGCCCTCGAGCGGAGCCAGGTCACCGTCCATCGAGAAGGCCGAGTCGGTGACGATTGTGGCTGGCCGGTCGCCGGTTCTTTCCAGCCCGGCGGCAAGGGCATCGAGATCTGCATGCGGGTAGATCACGGTCTCCGCGCCGGCCAGCCTGCAGCCGTCGACCAGCGAGGCATGGTTGAGCTCGTCCGAGAAAACAACTCCGCCCTTTCGGGCAAGGGCCGCGACCACGCCCATATTCGCCAGGAAGCCGGAGCCGAACAGCACCGCCGCCTCGGTCCCCTTGAACTCCGCGAGCCTCGCTTCGAGCTCAACGTGAGGCGAGAGGTTGCCGGAGACCAGTCGCGAGGCCCCGGCGCCGGCGCCCCACGTCTCGGCCGCCTCCGCGGCCGCTTGCCGGACCCGCGGATCGCCGGCCAGGCCGAGGTAGTCGTTCGAGCAGAGCAGCAGAACGTCGTTGCCGTCGATCCGGATGTGGGGTCCGGTCGCCGTTTCGACTTCACGCATTTCGCGCAGAAGGCCGGCATCCCGGGCCTGCTGGAGCGAAGCCTCGACGTCGGTCACTGTGGTGAACAGGTCAGACAATGAGCCTTCCACCCCATGGGCAGGACCTGGACGACCAGCTTGCGTCCGCATTCGGTGCAGAAACGGGGCGGGTCGGTGGCAGCCCGCCGCTCGCGGCATCGGGTGTGGTCACCCTCGTCTACGGGAATGCCACACCCGTCGCAACGCGCCGCACCCTCGCTCATATCGAGTTCGAGAACTCCTTGATCGGCATTGCCAGCTCGTCGAGCAGGTCGAAGTCTTCCTGCGGCTCCCGACCGAGCGTCGTCAGGTAGTTGCCTACGATGATCGCGTTCATCCCGCCGAGGATGCCCTGCTTGGCGCCCAGGTCTCCAAGGGTCAGCTCCCGGCCGCCGGCAAAACGCAGGATGGTGCGCGGCAGGGCGAGACGGAAGGCGGCGATCGTGCGCAGCGCATCGGTCGCATCGATCACTTCGTAGTCGGCGAAAGGCGTGCCGGGTCGCGGATCGAGGAAGTTCATCGGCACCTCGTCGGGCTCGACTTCAGCCAGCTGGGCGGCCAGCTCGGCCCGCTGCTCAAGAGACTCGCCCATGCCGATCAGGCAGCCACAGCAGACTTCCATGCCGCGCTCGCGGATCAGCTCCAGCGTCTCACGCCGCTCCTCCCAGGTATGGGTGGTTACTACCTCGGGGAAATGCGATCGGGCGGTCTCGAGGTTGTGGTTATAGCGATGAACGCCTTCGGCCTCGAGCTCGTCGGCCTGTTCGACGGTGAGGATTCCCAGCGAGCAGGCGATGTTGATGTCGACAGCTTCGGTGATCGCGTCGATCGCATCGCTGACCTGGTCCATGAGGCGACGGTCAGGTCCTCGGACCGCGGCGACGATGCAGAACTCGCTGGCGCCGGACGCGGCGGTTTCTTTGGCCGCTTCGACCAGTGAAGGGATGTCGATCCTGGTTGCGCGGACCGGGGTTTCAAACTGGCCGGATTGTGAGCAGAAGTGACAATCCTCGGGGCAGCCGCCCGTCTTGATGCTGACGATTCCTTCAACTTCGACCTCGGGGCCACACCACTTCATGCGAACTTCGTGTGCGAGTGCGAGCGCACCCTCGATTTCGGAATCAGGGAGCTGCAGTACTTCCAGCGTCTGAGCTTCATTGAGTCCGCGCCCTTCCTCCAGCACCTGCCGGCGGGCGATTTCGAGAATGTTGCTCATAGAAGTCCTCCTGAGTTGATCCAGCTTTGGGCTTGAGTTTGAAATTCGAGGGGATCCAGCCTGGCCGCGCCATCAGGGATCCGGCCGAGCAGCGGAGCGCCGCAATAAGAGGGCAAGTCTGACACGTTGGCGCGGGCCACAAGGTCCGGTGCCTCTGGCCAGGCGCCGATGACTACGCCGGGGCATTCGGCTCCCCTGTTACGCAGGGCTTCGATCGAGAGGGCCGAGTGATTCAGGGTGCCGAGTCCGGCCCGCGCCACCAGGACGACCGGGGCTTCGAGTGCAACAGCCAGATCGATCAAGGTGCCTCCGAGTTCATCGAAGCGAACCAGCACGCCGCCCGCGCCTTCGATGATGATCAGGTCGCGATCTTTGATCTCGTCGATCACATCGACGATCTGCTCGACCGTGATCCCCGGGTCTCCCACCTGGGCAGCAGCGGTGGCCGGGGCAAGGGGCTCGGGGTGACGGACGATCTCGTGGATGTCCTCGACCCCCGACAGGCGTTTGACCTCGTCGACATCGCCAGATTCGCCCTCTGGCAGACCGGTCTGGGCCGGCTTGAGCACGGCGACCCGGCGCCCGGCCCTCTGCGCCTGGCTCGCGAATGCCGCCGTGACCATGGTCTTGCCGACCCCGGTATCGGTGCCGGCGACGATCAGGGCCTTCATGCGGGTTCCGAAGCGGCAGCGATCATCGCGGCGGTGATCTGGTCGAGATCCTCGTCGCCGGTTACATACGGGGGCATGGTATAGATCAGGTCGCGGAACGGGCGAAGCCAGACCCCGCGCGAAACAGCAGCCTCTGTGGCCGCCTCCATGTCCACCGGATGCTCAAGCTGAATCACGCCGATCGCCCCGAGGACTCTCACGTCATTGACTCCTTCGAGTTCCCGGGCCGGCTCGAGCCCTGCCTTCAGGTTCGACTCGATCCTCGACACGTCATCCCGCCACGATCCGTCGAGCAGGAGGCCGGTGGAGGCCAGGGCGACCGAGCAGGCCAGCGGATTGGCCATGTAGGTCGGTCCATGCATCAGGGCCCCGCCTTCGATCGAAGAAGCGACCTCGGAGGTGCACAGGGTTGCCGCGAGGGTGAGGTATCCGCCGCTGAGTGCCTTACCCACGCACATCACGTCCGGCGAGACCCCCGCGTGTTCGCAGGCAAACAGCTCACCGGTGCGGCCAAAGCCGGTCGCGATCTCGTCAAACACCAGGAGCAGGTCGTGGCGGTCGCAGATCTCACGAAGCACCCGCAGCAGCGCAGGATCGTAGAACCACATGCCACCGGCACCCTGAACGACCGGTTCGACTACGACAGCCGCCAGCTCGTCGGCGTGGGCTGTCGCCAGGGCCTTGATCTCGCGCACGTAGTCATCGTCCAGTTCGCGCGGCGGTCGCGGGGCGAAGACATGTTCCGTGAGGGCGCCAGCAAAGAGGGAATGCATTCCTGCCACCGGATCGCAGAGTGCCATCGCCCCGAAGGTGTCGCCGTGGTAGCCACCCCTGACGGTCAGCATCCGGGTTCTTCCCGGGCGGGCCTGAAGGCACATCTTGATTGCGACCTCGACCGCGACCGAACCGGAGTCCGCAAAAAACACGTGCTGAAGGGGCTCCGGGGTCATTTCGATCAGCCGCTCGGCCAGTTGAATCGCCGGCGCATGGGTGAGGCCGCCGAACATCACGTGCGACATCTGCTCGATTTGGCCCTTCGCGGCGGCATCGAGAGCCGGGTGGCGGTATCCGTGGATCGCCGACCACCAGGACGACATTCCGTCGACCAGCTCGCGCCCGTCGCTGAGCTTCAGCCGGACCCCTTCGGCAGATTCCACCGGGAGGACGGGTCGGGCGGCCGGCATCGGCCCATAGGGATGCCAGACATGCCGACGATCGAGTTCAAGACTGATCTGGCTCGGTCCCGGCTCTGGCATCTACGCAAGCGATCATATAGCGGGGCAACAAAACGATCCGGCCTCCAGAAACCTTTTGATCAGAACTAGACCGCCAGGGCAGAAGGACGGATGATGCAGGTCCACAGCGGTCTCTCGCGTCGAAATATGAACCAGATTACTGCTCGATTTCAAGATGTTCGCGCTCTGGCGCGACGGCGCGACGGAGGACGAACAGCGCGGCGCCAGTGACCACGGTCAGCCAACCCAAAGAGAGCATGAGTTCCCCCGTCGCTCTGAAGCTGTTCGAGAATGCGCCCACGATCATGAGCTGAGTAGGGCCGTACCCGGGTAAGAGCGTGGCCCAGCTCGCTGGGTCTCCGTCACCAAACATCGGGTTCTGAACGATCAAGAGGTCGGTCATCGCCAGGAAGAGCAGCAGGTAGGTCGCGGCCAGCTTGTCGAAAACGGCACCCGCCAGCGCGCCCAGGCCAGCGTAGATCAGGCCGACGAAAGCGAGGCCGCTTAGAAAAGGCAACCACGAGCGTGGGTCGAAGTAGACAGCTGTGACGAGCGCCGAAACCGAGACGACCAGGACGCTCGCCGCCAGCACCACGGCCAGGCGCGCTGCGATCACCTGCCCCGGCCGCATGCCGGCAATCACCAGTCGCTGATCTGCCTGGAACGCCGCCTGCATGACAAACACTCCGACCAGTCCGCAGACGAAGGCGATAACGCTGCCCGCCATAACGGCACCGTGAATGTCGCGCATGGTCGAGCCAATCACCTCGCCTGCCGGAAGAACAACTGGTTGAGGAGTCGCCTCGGTAATGGCAACGCTCCGGGCAATTACGTAAACCGGAAGGACGACCAGCAGAATGAGTAGCAAGGGACGCCGCTGCTCGTCTCGCAAGGCCATCGCGGCTGCGGTCCTGATCCTTGACATCAAGCGCGACTTCTCGCTGAAAACCAAAAGGCCCCGTAAGCGACGACAAGCGCGCCCAGAGCAAGCGCCGCAGCGCCCAGCCAGTCACTCGTCGGGGAGACTTGCCCGCCACCCGCCGCGACAAGAAGTGAAGCGGCATCGCGGGTGGGTGTGAATTCCGAGAGCCCTCCCCCGCTCGTCATGGCCGGGCCGGAGAACACATCGAGCGAGAACACCAGGATGACCAGGAGTGATCCCTCCAGCGCGCCGCGGACCAAGGCGCCTATCAAGGCGCCGATCCCAATGTAGATCGCGGCGAATGTAAAAATGGCGAGTAATGCCTGAGCCGGATGTTCGATTCCGGTTCTCAGGAACAGGGTGACGAAGGCGGCGAAGCTCACCAGCAGTCCAAGCACCAGGGCGGATCCGATCCGTGCGAGTGATACCCGTCCGGCACCCAGGCCGGCGCTGGCAAGACGACGGTCCGCCCCCCGGGAAGAGTTGAGCTGAAAGAACGAGAGCGCGCCACACAGGAACGCCGCTGCCCACCCCGCACTGATGGCCGTCGCGGCCTGCTCGACCAGATCCCCACCCAGGGCCTTTGAGAAATCGCCCAAGACGCTGGCGAAGACCAACACGAAAAAGGCAGGAATCAAGACAAGCAGCGCCACGTTCAGGGGAATTCTCAGCTGCTCCCGCACGAAACTACCTCCGATGACTGCGAGCGCGTTCATTCGGTGTCGATCTTGCCGTTCACAAGCGAATAGATTCGATCCAGGCGTTCCCGCTCTGCGAGGAGGTGAGAGACAACGAGAATTCCCATACCGCGTTCACGACGGTCCTTCGCCATCTCCCAGAAGTGCACATAGGTCTCCCAGTCGAAACCGCTGTAGGGCTCATCGAGAAGCAAGAGAGCAGGCTCATGCATGAGCGCGATCGACAGATTCAACTTCTGCCTCGTACCCCCTGAGAGGTCCTCGACACGGTAATCCTCGTACCGTTCGAAATTGAGTTCCGTGAGGAGGCGACCCATTGCTTCCTGGGTCTTCGATTCCCCAAGATCGTAGGCCTTCCCGAACAGCTTGAAGTGCTCTGCGACTGTGAGCTTGTCCCAGACAAGCGGCTCCTGTGGGCAGTAGCCGAGGCGGCCATTCAGCTGTATTTCGCCGCCGTCGCGCGAGAGAAGACCCACGATGATTTTCATCAGCACGCTCTTGCCGGACCCGTTCTCGCCGACCAGACCGACCATCTCGCCGGGCTCGACTGAAAGGTTTACACCTCGGAGTACTTCTATCCGGCGACGGTGGAGCCAACCACCGCGAAAGCTCTTCGTCACCCCCTCGACCCGAAGAACCGCTTCCTTCGCCGTCCGGGGCGATGCATCTCGGCCGGAACGAACGGTCATCCGCCGCCGGACCTCATCATCCAGACCATGGCGCCCATCATCAGCGCGCAGCCAATCGCCGGAATGAGGGCAATGGCTCCGGCACCGGACGCGACCAGGGCGATGCCTGCGGCGATCAGAGCAAGGCAGATCAGCATGTGCCAGCTTTTCATCCTGGAGACCCCATCCTCTCGGTTCCTAAGCGCGCCCAGCCTTTCCAGCAGGCTTCCGGCACCTCCAACGGCAGTAGTTCAGCCATGTCCTACAACTTATAGGACCACCAGATTTGCGCATACTCGGCAAGGCTTCCGCTCAGACCCGGGCAACAATGAACTCCGTGGATCCCCAAAAAGTCCTCAGGCGACGCCAGACCGTTGCGTCTTCGAACCCCGCCGAATCGATGAGCATCGCGATCGACCCCTGAGCATGCTCGCTTGTGTTGGCCAGGCCGTCCAGCAGTCGCAGGAACTGAAAACCGACGAACGTGACGGAATCCGGTCTCCCCCAGTCAGCGACGTGAAGGTGTCCCTCTGATCGAAGAATTCTTCGGGCCTCAGCCAGAGCCTGACGTTTTGCATCGGAGCTCAAGTGGTGAAGCAAGAGCGACAGGGAAACCACGTCGACACTCGCATCTGACAGGGGCAGCTTCGTCGCCAGCCCCTTGGTCCAGCGAACCCGTTCCGACCCTGTCTTGCTTTGGGCAAGGCCAATCGATTGCGGGTCTCCATCGACGGCAATGACGATCGCGTCACACCGATTGTTCGCCAGATCGATTGCGAATGTTCCCGTGCCGGCTCCGATATCTGCCACAACCCCGCCCTCTGGAAGGTCTCGGCCAACTCGCTCAGAGAACGGCTGCCGCCAGGAGCTCTCACGCATGCTCAGGGCCATGACCGGGTCATACAGGCGTGTGAATGCTGCCCGCCCAGCCGCCGGGACGTAGCGATCAGTGTCGGTCATCGGTAGCACCTTTCGAAGCCATTGTTTGGTGATAACGCAGAACCTGAAACCGCTTCAGTCGAAGCGAATTCCCGACGACGAAGATGCTGGAAAAAGCCATCGCCGCACCCGCCACCAGCGGGTTGAGGTAACCGGCCATCGCCACGGGGATGAGGATCACGTTGTAGGCGAAAGCCCAGAACAAATTGCCCTTGATCGTCCCCAGGGTCTTCCGGGAAAGGCGAATCGCGTCGGCGGCTCCGCGAAGGTCGCCGGAGACCAGGGTCAGGTCCGAGGCTTCGATCGCCACATCCGTCCCGGTGCCTATCGCGAGGCCGAGATCGGCCGTGGCGAGCGCCGGTGCGTCGTTCACACCGTCGCCGACCATCGCAACTACATCGCCTTCTTCCTGGAGCCCCTGGATAACGTCTGCCTTGTCGCCCGGCAGAACCTCCGCGATGACTCTCTCGATTCCGACCTGGGCCGCCACCGCCTGCGCTGTCGATTCGTTGTCCCCAGTGAGCAGGATGGGTAGAAGTCCAAGCTCTTTTAGACGACTGACGGCCTCAGGACTCGAGTCCTTGACCGTATCGGCAACCACGAACACGGCCCGCGCCTCCCCATCCCAGCCGGCGGCGATGGCGGTTTTGCCATCACTCTCGGCGGCGATGCGGGCGGCCTCCAGCTCAACCGGCAAATGCATAGCCCAGTCCGTCAGCAATGACGGCCGGCCGACGATCAGGGCATGAGAATCGACAACCCCCTCGACGCCGAGGCCCTCGCGATTGGCGAACGACTCAATGCCGGGCAATTCACCCAGCTCGTGACGAGCGGCTGCGGCAATCGCCTGGGCGATCGGATGCTCGGAGGCGTCTTCCAGGGCGCCGACGAGTCGCAGGGCTTCGAGTCGATCGACACCCCGCGCGACACTCACCTCTTGAAGGCTCATCTTGCCGGTCGTCACCGTGCCGGTCTTGTCGAGCACGATCGTGTTCACCCGACGGGTTGACTCAAGGACCTCTGGACCCTTGATCAGCAAGCCGATCTGAGCTCCTCGACCCGTGCCGACCAGAAGTGCGGTCGGTGTAGCCAGGCCCAAGGCGCAGGGGCAGGCGATGATCAGGACCGCGACCGCGGCGGTGATCGCGTAGGAGGTACTGACGTCGGCGCCGAGCCAGAACCCGAGGGTCGCCGCCGCAAGGACGATCACCACGGGAACGAAGATTCCGGACACGCGATCGGCGAGACGCTGAACCGGCGCTTTGCCGGACTGCGCGTCGGTCACCAGGCGGGCAATCTGGGCCAATGCGGTTTCGTCGCCGACTCGTGTCGCTTTGACCAGGAGACGGCCACCTGAGTTGATCGTCGCGCCGGTGACATCGTCGCCGGGCGCGACCTCGACCGGGAGGGATTCGCCGGTCAGGAGCGACCGGTCGATCGCCGAGTGACCCTCGACTATCTCGCCGTCGGTGGCGATCTTCTCGCCTGGGCGCACGACGAAGATCTGTCCGACTTCGAGCTCGCCGACCGGGATTCGACGCTCATCCCCGTCCTCGCCGAGCACCGACACTTCTTTCGCCCCGAGCTCCAGCAGCGCCCGCAGGGCGGCACCGGCATTCCGCTTCGCCCGGATCTCAAAGTAGCGTCCGGCCAGGATGAAGGTGATGACCACCGCGGCCACTTCGAAGTAGACCTCGGCGCTACCGGCACCCTGCTCGGGAATCAATTTGAAGGCCATGGTCATGCCCGGTTCGCCCGCTCCGAGGAAGAAGAGTGCGGTAACCGACCAGAAGTAGGCTGCCAGGGTCCCGATGGAGATCAGGGTGTCCATGGTGGCGGTGCCGTGACGCAGGTTCTGCCAGGCAGCCCGGTGGAAGGGCCATGCTCCCCAAAGGACGACGGGTGTCGCGAGCTGGAGGCTCAGCCATTGCCAGTAATCGAACTGGAGGGCGGGGATCATCGCCATCAGGAAGATCGGCACCGAAAGGACGGCGGAGACGATCAGACGCCAGCGCCAACTTTGAAGTTCTGCGTCGGCCCGCTCGGCCTCCCCCACTTCGGGGCCGTCTCCGGTAGCGCCAGGCAACTCGGCCTTGTATCCGGCCGCCTCGACGGCGCCGATCAGCTCATCGGTATCGACGAGATCTTTGTCGAACTCGACCGCGGCCTGTTCGGTCGCGAAATTGACACTCGCCTTCACGCCGTCGAGCTTGTTCAACTTGCGCTCGATTCGGTTCGCGCAAGAGGCGCAGGTCATACCGTGAACTGGGAGTTTGACTGAGTCCATCTTCGTTTCCATCAGTGATCACCGACTTCGTGAACTTCCGGGCCGCCTTCAGCCTCGCCCGCAATCTGAGTGAACTCGGCGGTGTGAACCGATCCGCGATGCCTGAACTGAAGGTAGAGGCGGTAGCGACCAGCCGTGGGGTACTCGACCTGGAAGCGAATCGGTCCAGATCCACCTGGCGCGCCCTCGGGGTGAGTGTGGAGGAAGGCCTGGTCGCCCTCACGGAGCGCCACCAAGTGACCGTCGGCCCCCAGGTAAGGCTCGATGTCGTCCACCGGCTTTCCGTTGCGGCGCACGGTGAACTCTGCGGGAACCGTCGCGCCGCCGGCCGCGACCGCGGACTCGCTCTCGACCTCGTAACCATCACCCGCATCAGCTACCCGCGAGACAGGCCCCAGTGGCTTCGGTACGAATTCACCCTCGACAAATAGGTCGGTAGCGAGGGTGAGAGATTCGCCTCCGACCGAGAAATCGGCGAACATCCGGTAGACGCCGGGTGCCAGGGCCGCGCTCGTCACCGACCACGATCCGTTTGCTTTCTGATTTGGGTGGAGATGCTGGAAACCCTGAAAATCCCGTCGCACGAGGATCAGGTGCATCCGACGTTCGTGGGTGAGGTCGAATTCCGTTACGTTCGAGCCACCGGTCTCGATGCTGAAAACAAGGCGCGCCGGCCGACCGGCGTTCAGGCTGGGGCGATCGACGCGGAGGTCGTATCCCCGGTCAGCCACCGAAAGTCCGGGAAGGATCGTGTTTTCAACGTGTCCGGGTGACGCCGCCTCACCTGGGTTCGAATCCCTCGTCATCTCTTTCATTTCGTTCGAGCGACCTGGCTCGGCATCGACCGAGGGGTCGATCCGCGACCCGGCGTACGCCGCGCTTACGAGAACCAGGGCAACGAGCCCGGCAAACGAAGCGAGTCGGGCCGCGGAACCCATCAGTCGACTCGACCGATCTGGTAACCGGCGCTTACCACGGCGGCAGCTACCCGTTCGTTCTCGATCCCGGCACCCTGAATCTCAAGAATTCCAGTACCAAGATCCACGTCAACTTTCTCAACGCCGTCGATCTCGCCGACTTCCTCGACGACCGAACTCCGGCAGTGCCCGCACGACATACCCTGAACTTTATATTTGCGAATTTCTGTAGCGGTCATGTCTTCTCCTTGATCTCGTTAATACCCGCAGGGGGGGTATCTGTAAGGAGACCATAGCATACCCCCCCGGGGTAACTGATACAGTGTTCATCTGAGTTGGACTTCGGGCGGAGGAATCGGGGTTCGGCCAAACCCCGAAAGGACCCCGAATTGACAAATCTGACTCACACCCACGGCTACACAGCCGACAAGGAAGGACTCCAGAAGCGCCTCCGACGGATCGAGGGACAGGTCAGGGGGGTCCAGGGGATGGTCGACGACGACCGCTATTGCATCGACATCGTCACCCAGATCTCCGCGATCCAGGCCGCCCTCGACAAGGTTGCCCTCGGCCTTCTTGAAGACCACACCCAACATTGCGTGATCGGCGGGGAGCCCGAGAAACAGGAGGAGCGCACGCAGGAGCTCATGGGTGTAGTCCGGAGGATGCTGAAGCACGGCTAGGCCATCATGCGCATTCACGACCTCATACCGCCGGGCCGGATGGCTAGCTCCTATAAGTTGTAGGAGATGGATTCCATCGAATTTTCAGCATCCATAATTCGCATCGGCTTAGACCCTCTCATCCACCTTGGCCCTTTCGACATAGCTTGGCACGGACTAATGAGTGCGTTGGGAATCCTTGCGGGTCTTTACGTTTCCATCCGATACGCACGGCGGGTGGATATCGATCCGGAGCCCCTATATTTGCTGGCAGCTTGGATGACTGTCGCAGGACTGTTCGGTGCCCGCTTTCTTTTCCTGCTTGAGAACAGCATGGGAGACCTTCTCCAACCAAGAGCTTGGGTCGGGTCCGAGGGCTTTTCGATTTACGGCGGCATGATTGGCGCTGGTCTCGTCGCAGGTTTCCTCATTTGGCGACGACGAATGAGCGTCCGATATCTGGACGCGATTGCGATCGCCTTTCCCGTGGGAATGGCTATCGGGCGCATAGGTGACCTGATTAACGGGGAGCACTACGGGCAGCCGAGTCATCTTCCTTGGGCGATCGAATACACCCACCCTGCAGCCCCGGTCCCGAGCTCGGTAATCGCCTATCACCCCGGTGGCTTATACGAGGTTGTCCTGGCCCTGGGAATAGGAGCTGCTATCTGGCTACTTCGAAATCGACTCCGGCGCCCGGGAGATCTATTCTGGGCGGTTGTCGGACTTTACGGAGCCGGCCGTTTTGCAATGTTTTTCTATCGCGTTGACAGTGAACCGTTTGCCCTGGGTATGTCCACCTCCCAATGGATCAGTCTCGTTTTGGTTGCGATCTCACTCGCCGCCTTCTGGGTCGCGCGGCATCCACGCTCCAAGCGCCAGATCTTTGTCGCCGGCCTCGCGGTCGTCCTGCTGGGCGGAGGACTCGGCTCACTGGCCGGGTGCTATTCAAGCGATGGAAGGAACCGTGAGCAACTGACATACGAATCGAACCAGAACGCGGTCAAGTCCTCTCCCACAATTGCGGCGCCTGCACCGGTGATCAGCCATCCTGCTCGAGGTGGCACATGTGTTTGACCATAATTCGAACGAAGCTACGAAAAAGTCTCGACTCGGCTGTGGCAATCGCCGCGCTCTTCCTCATAAGCCTGATAATTATCGCCGCCCACAGCGAACCCTCGGCGCACGGCATGGAGGGCGATAGCGCGGGTATGTCCGACGCGATGTCGATCTGTCTTGCCGTCCTCCAGATCGGTGTGCTCCTGCTCGCTGGCCAATTGCTCATGATTCGTCGCCGACTTAGGGCACCGCGGATCGTCGGTCGCTCGCTCGCTGCGAAAGCCATTCGAAACTTGATTGATCCGGGGCACCGTATTCGTGAGGGCCCTTCGGTTCTTCAGGTCTTCCGACATTGAGATTCACGTTGAGCCCACCAACGTATTGCGCGTTGAAATTTGCATTCAGAATCTCAAATCAAGGAGCAATCCAATGTCAATAACTAAGGTAGTTTCAATCGTCGGGGCGGCAGTCCTGATCGGTTTGGGTATCGTCTTTGCGGTGAGCATGGACCCTGGCGACTCTTCGTCCGACGTGGACGGCGCTTTCGTGTCTCAAATGATCCCCCACCACGAAAGTGCGATCGAGATGGCGGAGCTGGCGAAAGAGAAGGGACAACATCCCGAAATAATTCAACTCGCCAACAACATCGTGGGCTCTCAGAGCTCCGAGGTCGAGAGCCTCAATGGAATGCACGACCGACTCTCCGGTGACTCGATGATGAACGAAGATTCCGGTGATCTCGGTATGGATGAATCCATGATGGGTATGAACGTGGACATGGAAACCCTGGGGACGGCCAAACCGTTTGACCGCGAGTTCATCGATCAGATGATCCCTCACCACCAGGGTGCCATCCGAATGGCACGTGTCGAGCTTCAAGACGGCGAAGACCAGGAGTTGAAGGATCTGGCCATGCAGATCGTCAATGCTCAGGCCGCCGAGATCGAGGACATGAATCGCTGGCGGACAGAGTGGTACGGGGGGCCCTCACCGGCTAGAGGCGTCCCCGGTCTCGACGAAACGTCCAGCGGCGATTCGATGGGACACATGGATCAATAGGGCTGCTCGGTTGATGCGCGGGCGGGGCAGTCTGCCCGCCCCCGCGCTATCGACCATCGACGGAACGCTGCAAAAGAGCGCCGACTCAGATCATGCACTGGCCTCAACAATCGTTACTGCTGATCGAAGACGCATGACCTCCGGCGGAGGATCCGGCTACCCAGGTCGAAGCTGATACGGCAAACATCAATGTGCCGGCCACGAACGTCAGGGCGACCAGCCGCATCCCCCGGCGAATGTACGGACCGACCAGAGTCAGGTCGTCCTCGAGATAGTCAAGGCGTCGACCGATTCGCCCTCCCCCGAGACTGATACCTCCGGCGGGCTGGGGACCAGTTGCGGCTTTGCAGATCGCGCTAGCGAGTGCGAGCGGGTCCTTGGTCTGTCGTACGGCGTAATCGTCGGCGTCGCGCTCCAAGGCCTGATGAAGATCCCTCTGCGCCTGTCGAGTTCCAGGAAAGGCGAACCCGAGTGCTGCGAGGACTCGCGACGTGAGCAGGATTGAACGATGCCCCCGCCGGATGTGACCCGTTTCATGGCAGAGTCCGGCTTCGAGCTCGTCTGGATCCATGGCCCTCACCGCAGCGTCAGAAACCACTATGCGACTCCGGCCCAGCGGCGCCACTCCCATGACGATCGATTCATCCTCGATCAAGGTCCAGCCTTGATTCGTTTTGATCGAGGACTGGAGACGGTTGCGGAGTGCCCACCAGCCGTTTGTGAGCCTGGAGAGCAACCAAAACATTGATGCCGGCAGACCGGACGCGGGCACCACCATCGCAGCGTGAAGAACCGAGTGGCCCGAAAGTCCAATGTGAGGAGAAAAGACCGGCAATGAGACGTGGACGCACCACCCGGCAATCAACGAGTAGATCGCGGTCTCGGGGAAAAAGACGACCACCAGCCCGGTAGCCAGGACGGTCGTGATCGCGCCTACGGCCAGCACGCAAAGCCAGCAGGCGATGGCGATCGGGGGAGCGACTCGATCCAGCGGAAGGAGACGAGTGGCGCCGACCATCAAAAGCGAAAAAACAGCGACCACGACGAGGATTGGCATTCAGGAACCCCCACGGCGAGCCTGGATCTGTTTTGCCCGCTGGGCGATCTCGTCCACTTCGCCGGGCTCGAGTTCATCGACGAGGTTGAGGAGGGCGAGCCGGCGGGCTTTCGGCGAAGCCTCGGCCAAGCGCTCTTCAAGCGATCTCGTGACGAATTCGGATTCCTCGAGGGACGGCTTGTAGAGGTGCGCCCGCCCATCTTTGACGCGGACAAGCATCTTCCGGGCTTCCAGCCGGTTGAGCACGGTTTGGACCGTGTTGTAGGCGGGTCGACTGCCTGCCGGAAGTTCGGAGCGCACCTGTTCGACGGTCGCTTCACCCAGCTTCCAGACCGCGGTCATGATCTCCGCCTGGAGGTTACCGCGGATCTCGGAACTGTTTCTCTTTTTCGGGATGGGTTCTCCTTAGCGGATCCGGCTTGCTGGCTACAAGTAGCTTCGCAATGATAGTCGCCACCTTCGACTCCCGGATTGCCAAACTGCGCCTTGTCCATGCGGCAGCTTCGCCGTCCAAACCCTCCTACCGGCATCTCGCCGGCTGGCGCTCACAACCCGGAGGGGTGACGCGCGACAAAGGCCGACGGGTCCTGGAACGAGACAGTGTCGGTCGACCAGCCCGGTCCCGAGCCTCCGGTGCCGGATGTGTCCCAGCGGAGGCCGGCGATCACGGCGTAGACGTGCCCGGAGTTGCCGTAAACGGTGATCCAATTGCCTTCACCCGGTTCTCCCCATGTGGTGAGTCCAGTCGAGTCGAGCGGAGACGAGATCAGCCCTCCGCCGTGCAGGGCGAAACTGACCGCACCTGAACAGTCATAACCGGAAGATTCAAAAGATCCGTGGCCGCCGCCCCAGATATACGGCAGATCCTCGATCGAGTTGGCCGCGGCGATGACGTCCTTGACGGCCTGCGGGGCGCCCGCGGGTGCGGCGGCGAGTCCATCGGAGCCGAGCACGGCCGTCTGGCCGTTGACCGGCGCGGGCTGCTGGCCGGCCGAGCTGCTGGCCGGGTCGACGCTGAGGTCGGGCAGATTGCCTTCGATGTCGCCGGCCTGTTCCTGGAGTGCGGCGATGCGGGCCGAGCGTGAGTCACTCGTGGCCTGGATCGCTGCCCTCTGGGAAGCAACGGCGTCACGGGCAACGTCCGCGGCCTTTGCCTCGACGGCAATCTCGTCGCGGGCCTTCTCAAGCTGTTCCTGCTGGGTCCTCATACGATCGACGATCGCGGTGACTTCGTTCCTCAGGTCCGTTACCCGGCCGATGACCGCTTCGTCGCGGTCCTGGATGGCCTCGGCGTAATCACTGCGCGAGACGATCTCGTCCCAGCTCGAAGAACCGAGCACCATGTCGGCGACGTCGGGTGTGCCCGACATATAGAGGGCGACAAGCTGTTCACGGAGGACATCGAGGGCCCGCTGGAGGTGCGCCTTGACCTTCTTCAGATGGGCACGCTCGCGGGCCAGCTCCGCTTCGACCTTGTCGAGCTTCGCCTGTTTGGCGGCAAGTTTCGCGTCGAGGGCGTCGGCCGTCGCGGTCAGCCCGGCGAGTTCTCCGAGCAAGCTGTCGATCTGGCGGTTGTCCTCGGCGACCTGTGCCTTGAGGCCATCGACCGAGCTGGCGATGTCATTGAGCTTGTTACGAGCGTTGTCGTACTTCTCCTGCGGCGTCACGGCATCGGCCCGACCGCTCTGAAGGGCGATAAAACTGCAGATAAGCGTGGCCAGCAGCGCAAGCGCGACGGCCATCAGACGACCGCGGCCGCTTTGAATGTTGGAGAAATGGTTAGGCATGTGAGAGCGTCCACCGATGGCAGACGAAAGAACACCGTAGCGAGCCGGGCTTCCCGGCCTCTTCCTTTCCCGATTTATGGGAGACACCGTGCAAAAAGAGGAAATTGGCCGTTCAGCCAGACGGAACGAGGCTCATGGCCTCAGCCACCAGTTCAAACGAGCGAATCCGGTCTGCGGGGTCGAAGACCATGGTGGAAATCATCAATTCGTCCGCCCCGGTTGCTTCGACAAGCTCGTTCAGACGCTCACGCACGGTTTCCGGAGACCCGAAGATATGTCCTTTTGCGATCGAGGATATGACCGACTCTTCATCCGGGGTGAAATCATGCGCCGCCGCCTCTTCCGGGGAAGGGAACCGGCCCGGCCTTCCTTGTCGCAGCCTGGAGAACGCCAGGCGTGACGGCCCGGCCAGCCAGCGGGCCTGCTCATCGGTCTCGGCGCAGATCACGCCGACCGCGACCATCACCTGCGGCTCCTGGAGATATTCGGAAGGTGTGAACCGGTTCCGATAGAGTTCGACCGCCGGCAAAGTGTTCTGGGCGCTGAAATGGTGAGCGAAGGAGTACGGCATGCCCATCAGTCCGGCGACCTGGGCCGTGTAGCCGCTCGAGCCGAGCAACCAGATCTGGGGCTGATTGCCCCGACCCGGGACTGCGGTGATGTTCGAATAGGGATGACCGGAGGCCCACTCTCCGGTGAAGAAACCCAGAAGTTCACCGAGCTGCTTCGGCAGGTCCTCGTCGGAAATCGGGTCCATCGACCGGCGGAGTGCTGCGGCGGTCATCTGGTCGGTGCCCGGTGCCCGGCCGATGCCGAGGTCGATCCGGCCCGGATGGAGCGCATCCAGGGTTCCGAACTGCTCGGCGATGACCAGCGGCTGGTGATTGGGCAGCATCACGCCGCCGGAGCCCACCCGGATCGTCTCGGAATTCGCGGCCAGGTGGGCGATCACGACCGCCGGGGCCGAACTGGCGATGCCGGGCATGTTGTGGTGCTCCGCGACCCAGTGACGGGTGTAGCCCAGGCTCTCGGCCCGCTGTACCAGTTCGGTCGAGTTGGCCAGGGCCACGGCCGGGGTCGAGCCTTCGACCACGGGGATGAGGTCGAGCACGGAGAGTTTCATCCGGCCTGGTTGTCGGCCAGAACCTGTTCGGCCTCTTTGCCTTCCGGCGAGTAGTCGATCTTGAGCTTCTCGTTTTTGCCGGGATCGGCCCGCCAGCTCCACCAGTTCATGCCCTGGAACCAGGGCTTGTCGGCGAAGGCGGCGAAAGCGGCGCGGTAGGCGACGGCCTGGGCAGCCTGGTCGGGCGGATCGTCCGGGCGGACCTCGTAAGGGTGCGCAGCGGCGCCGGCCTGTGACGGGTAGCCGATCTCGGTGAACATGATCGGCTTGCCCCACTTGGTGTTGGTCGCTTCCAGACTCGAGATCGGGGTCTGCCAGGCGCTGACCAGATCGTCTTCGGTGAGCACCTGACCCTCGCTCGCGAGCGGGTAATACGCATCGACCCCGATCACGTCGAGCGAGTCCCAGAACTGGACCTGGTCGACCTCGTCCCAGTTGGCGGCGTAAGTCAGCTGGCCGCCGAACTTGGCGCGCACGTCCTCGATCATCTTCTTCCAGGGATCGGTGTCGCCGGAGAGCGACTTGAGTTCCGTTCCGACCGCGAATACATCGACGCCGTTGTTGGCCGCGAGTCCGGCGTAGTGGCCGATGAAGTTCCCGTAAGAGCTGAACCAGGCGGCCCGGTCGGCGGGCTGGATCTCGCCGCGGAAGGTCTGGTCCATCGAGTCGATATGGGGCTTGAAAATCACCTTGAGGCCGGCCTGCTTGGCCCAGGAGATGACCTTGCCCAGGCTTTCGTCGGTCGGAGTCTTCTTGGCGTTCGGCTTGATCTCGTTGGCCGAGGTGTTCTGCACGTACCAAGTGGGCACGATCGTGACCGAGGTGCTGCCGATGTTCTTGAGCAGCTGGATGTCCTGGCGCGCCTCCATGGTTCCGTAGCCACCCGGTGTGTACGCGGTCAGGTTGAGCCCGTTGAAGGGATCGCCGGCGGTCACGGTTGTCGTTTCGGGCTCGGCCGTGTCGCCGGTTTCTGTGGGTCCGGAGGTTCCGGTCACGGGCACGCTCGTCTCCTCTTCCGCCGGCGGTGCGGTGTCGTCCTTCGAGCTGCCGAGTGAGTATCCGATCGCCCCGGCGGCGAGCAGGGCGATGACGGCGACAAGGCTGATCAGAACTTTGTTCACCGGCGCAGTCTAGAGCCCGCCCTGCCGGTCATGAAACCGAAACGTGAAACGGCCACGCGATTGGGTGGCCGTTTCGGTGAATCTCAGGTCAAGCGGCTCGATTCAGCCGATGATCTTGGCCTTCATCTTGTTGTACTCGTCTTCGGTCACGCCGCCGCTCTGCCTGAGCTGATCGAGCTTGTGCAGCTCGTCGGCCGGCGAGGTTGCGGCGGTATCACGGACGTACGCATCAAAATGTTTCTTCTGGTCGGCCTGCTCCTTGATGGCCCGCTCACGCATGCCTGAGCCGCGGACGACCAGGTATACGAGGGCAGTTAACGGCGCCAGGATGAACAGGAAGAAGATCCACACGGCCTTGGCCCCGCCCGACAACTCGTGGTCGCGGAAGATGTCCATGATGATCGCCAGGATCACCCAGATCCAGATCACGAAGAAGAAAACCGCGAGGGCGGTGAGCAGCGCGTCACCGAGTTCGTATGTTGCTAGAAGCACTAAGTGATTCCTTTCAATAGGTAACGGGTGAAGTGGTTACTTCCGAAGCATGCGAATCATGGGTTCGAGACCGGCGAAGCCTATCTGTCTGCGAACCTTGAAGCGATGCGTGAGGTGATCGCCACCAGATACGTGACCGCACTCCGGGAAGGCGGTTCCCTGCCCGGCCTGGTCGAAGCCGACGACGACGGTCTCTACGTCGTCAAGTTTCGTGGTGCCGGCCAGGGCCCTGGAGCCCTCGTCGCCGAGGTCGTCGCGGGCGAGCTCGGCCGACTGATCGGCTTGTCCGTGCCGGAACTGGTGCGCATCGAGATCTCTCCTGAGCTCGGCCACGCCGAGCCCGATCCGGAGATCCAGGAGCTGATCGAGGCCAGCCCCGGCGGGAACCTCGGCATGGACTTCCTGCCGGGTTCCCTCCCCTTCACCCTGCCGGCTGACTCCTTCGACCCTGACCTGGCGGCCGACATCGTCTGGTTCGATGCCCTGGTGACCAACATCGACCGGACCCCACGCAATCCGAACCTGTTGACCTGGCACCGTCAGACCTGGCTGATCGACCACGGCGCCGCCTTCTTCCGCCAGCACGGCGACCTGCCGCTTTCGCAGCCCCGTTCAACAGCTGTCGAAAGGCGAAGTTGAGCGTTTGCGCGTTGAACATCGAACCGAGGTCGCCGAGGACGATCGCATCGGCCTGTTCGTCGGTCCCGACCACGTCGATCTCCTCGAGGTCCGCGCGCAGCGACTTGGCGACCAGCAGGTTCACCTTTTCGTAGCCCTTCGACCGGCAGTAACGCACGGCCATCGCGGCCGGCGTGAGCACTTCCTCCGGCTCGACCTCGAACCCGAATCCGATGACCCGGTCGATCACCGTCTGGCGCGAAACCGAACTCGTATTGGTGACCAGGCGAATCGCTCCGACCTCCGATCGCAGCTGCCTGCACGCCTCGACCGCGCCGGGAATCGGCTCGTCGCCGACGTGGAGGACACCGTCAATGTCGAGCAGCAAGGCTCCGGGGTTCTTGGGCGAAAAGGTGATGGTTCCAATGTAGACCCAGTACCCCGTTCCGCCCATGTACGAACGGACAAATCAGTTGAAGTCAGGCGCGATCCACGTAGAGGCTCTGGCTCGCCGAGCCGAAGCGGCCGCCCACGTCATGGAGCTCGGTCACCGTCAATCCGGACCCGATCCGGTCGACATCCGTCCTCGAGACGAGGCCGATCCACTCCCCTGCCGGTTCCCGCAGGAGATTGACGTTGAGATCGCAGTTGACGAACAGGTACTCGCCGAACGGCACCGGGTGGGCCAGCCCGTTGCCGAAGTCGGCTGCGGCGGCCGCGCGCTGGGCCGGGGTCACCACCTCATCGGGAACCACCAGGCAGTCGAGGTGGAACCACGCCGCCCCGGTGTGGTTGACCGTCTCGGGGCCGCCCTCGACGACTTTCACCGTGTTCGCGGTCCGGTGGAAAGCGATCTCGTCCCCCGGAAACCAGAGGCCGCGCTCGACCTCGGCGCCCTCTTCGATCGGGGTCATCTCCGGCTCTATCGGCTCGACCGTGTCCGGCAGCTCTACGTCGGCCACCCTGATCAGGATGGCCCGCGCCTCGATTGCGGTGCGACCATTCGAAGAGAGGGTCAGCGAGACCACCTTCTGGCGCTGGCCGGGCTTCACCACCTCGGAGGTGATCTCGATCCCGCCGAGCATCACCGGCCCGTAGAAAGTGCTCGAAAGCGAGAGCAGACGCAGCTGCCCGTCGTCACAATGCCTCTCGGCCTCCCGCACGAGCAGTGCGGCCGGGGGCCCGCCGTGGGCGGCATCGGCCTGCCACGGGCCGCGTGACATGCCGGTCAGCTCGTAGCTCTGGCCGCCCTTCGGCACGGCCAGGCTTGCCGGTACCAAGTCTTCACCCGGTGCGGCCAAGGTCCGGCCTCAGCCGTTCAAAGCGCGCTGGTTCTTCATGCCGTCACGGTAGCGGTTCGGCCCGATCTGCCTGCCGTCAGACGGGCGGTAGGGTTTCCGTATGCCAACAGCCGGAACGATCACCCTTCACGTCCTGCCGCCGTCCCACCCCTGCATGACCGCCCGGGCCGCACTCGAGCTCAAGGGCCTCGAATATGAAGTGGTCGACCTCGACATGGGCAAGCACGGCAACCAGGTCGAGGAGATCTACGGCGAAGGCAGGCGCACGGTTCCCGGCATGACGATCGACGGCGAACTCGTCCACGGCTCGACCGCGATCCTCGAGCGTCTCGAAGAGCTGGTCCCGGAGAACCCGCTATACCCGGCCGGGATCGCCGATGAGGTCCGCGCCGCGGAGGCCTGGGCGGACGGTCACCTCCAGGACCTCGGGCGGCGGCTGCCCTGGGGCGCCCTCTACTTCCGGCCCGAAGCGATGGGCATCTTCGGCGGTGCCGGTCCGCTCGACCCGGCCGGAACCGACTTCGCCATGAAGTTCATCCGCTCGACCTGGAAGTACCACGGCATCACCTGTGAGCTGCTGGCCGAAGACCTCAAGGCCTTCCCCGGGATGGTCAAACAGATCAGCACGTTCGCCGACCAGGGCCTGATCGACGGCGAGGATCCGACCGCGGCCGACCTCCAGATCGCGTCGACGATCAGGGTCTTGATGACCGTGGGCGACCTGCATTCGAGCCTCGAAGGAACCTCGGCCGAGCGCATCGCCCGCCGCTACTTCCCGGAATACGACGGCCTGGTCCCCCAGGGCGCATTCCCGTCGAGCTGGATTTAAGCCCGCCAACGCGGAAGACCGATCAACGACCAGACGGAATGGTGAGCATGATGCCGGCGGACCCCCGTGCCTTGCTGTTGTTGGCCTTCGCGCGGAATCTGATTTTCACCTTCGGCTTGTCGGCGGCGGCGTGGCGGAGCGTTGCGCGGAACCTGAATCCGGCTGACTTGCCGGGACGCAGTTTCTTCATCTTCCTGCAGTCGCCGGTTCGTACGAGCCGGTCGCTACCCCGCGGACAGACCTTCAGGCGCTTGCCCGGCAGGTCGCCGATGTTGCGGACCTTGACCCGGAATACCTTTCGCTCGCCGATCCCGGCCTTCACCCTGGCGGGCTTGACGCTGACCTTGAGGCCGACCCAGTTGGTCCGGCCGGGAGTTCCGGGCGGATCGGGGTCCGGGTCCGGGATCGGATCGGTCGGATCGGTGCCGGCGCCGGTCGAGATCACCAGCGGCGAGTCGACCTGCTGCGAGCGCAGCATGGCCTTCTCCCTGGTTGCACCCGGAGGATCGATGTAGGTGTAACGGGTCGCCGTCAGATGCTTGACCGGCCCGGCACCCGTCGGGTCCGTATTGAAGTTGTTCGTGCCGACCACATTCGGTCCGCTCGCACCAAAGGCATCGGTGTCGCCGGAGCACCGCATCGAGCTGTTGCTGACGTCTTCGCTGTCCAGGTAGAAGGAGGAGACCGTGATCGGTGAGATGTCAGTCGAGACGCGGGCGATCAGGGTGGCCGAGCCCTGGCCGCCGGTCACCTGTTCCCACGAAAGTTGTCCCCCTACGACGGTATCGGTCATGCCGTCAATCGTGACTCCGCCGGGGTTCAGCGAATTACGGTAGGTCATCTGTTTGGCCGCCTCGGAGTAGTCCATTGCGGTGACGATGTTGTCGATTCCTGAATGAACCCGGAGGAAGGTGCGGGTGTCGACGCGGCCTTCATAGTAAGTCTGGTCACGCTGGGTGTAAGTGCCGCTGTTGGCGCCGATGTACGAACGAATCGCCCGCACCGGGCCGTCGATCGCGGCGATGAAGCCGCCGCCGCCACGGCTGAAGGTCAGTTCGTTGCGGTCACAGCTCGAAGTTCCAACTGTCGACTTGTCGCCGTCGAGGATGTCCACCCCGCTGGCGGTGCCCGCGGTGATTTTCAGGCCTTCAACCAGCCACTTGCCGGGGAAAGTTTGTGAATAGAGGTCGGTCTCGACCGATGACGCCTCCGGATTCGCGGGCGGGTAGGTCGAAACGTCGTCGATCCCACCGAAGTTGTAGCCCAGTCCCGTGACGCCCGCCTCCTTGAAGTAGCCCGGGACCAGGGCCGGCTCGAACTTCCATTCGTAGCTCACGTAATCCGTGCCCGCAGCCGGGTCGAGGTCCCTCGTCTTCCGGAACAGGTAGACGTAGCTCACTGCCCCGGTGCCGAGCGGGTCCTTGATGCGGACCGGGGTCCGGGTGCTGCCGTCGACCCCGGCTGGATCCGCCTTGCCGAAAGCTGAACTTCCGGAGTCCTCGCTCATCAGGGCGATCTCGTCGTCCTGGTCGAGATTGGGATCTCCGGCGGTTCCCGGGACCGGAACGGACGGATTTGCCACGCTCATCTGGGCCACACCATCGGCCCCGGTATAGGTATCGGGGTCGGCGTAGACTTCTCCCTTGAACTCCGCATCGGAACCCTGGCGGATGACGCGGTAGTCGGCCACCTTACGCTCGTCGACCTGCACCGGGATCTGCTTCCAGGCGCCGTTCCAGCGGAAGGCGACGACGTCGTCCGGGGCGATGCCGACCAGGGCCGGGGTCTGGGCCCCGGTCAGGACGACCGGGTCGGCTTCACGGTCGGCGACACCGGCCGCGGCGGCCGAAGTACCGGTCAAAGCCAGCAGAAGCGCGGCCAGCGCCGAAAGCGCCCACCGGCATCCCCCATGCCCCTCCTTGAAATTCATCCCCAGCACCCTCTAATAACCGTTCCCCATTGCGGAAGTTCCGCTTTAACAGTATGCGTCAGGACTGAAACTACACGCTCGCCCGCCGGATTTTGCCTTTACCGGCCCTGTTGATGTCGAAGTTCCGGGGGTCATGGTACTGCGGTTTGACCAGCCGGAACTGGAAATCGCTGTTCCGGCGCGAGCGGAAACCACCCTCGGCGAAGGTCAGATAGAGCCGCCACATCCGCCGGAATCGGTCGTCATACCCCATGGCCTCGAGCCGTTCGGTCTGCGCCTCGAAACGCTCGCGCCAGAGGCTCAGCGTGCGGGCATAATCGAGGCCTAGATCCATGGACCAGTCGACGCTCAGGTCGGTCCCCGCCTCGAGACAACGGTTGATCTCCGCGACCGACGGTAGGCAGCCGCCCGGGAAGATGAAGTAGCTGATGAAACTGCGAGACGCCTTTTCGAGGTCATAAGCGTCGTCGTCGATCGTGATCGCCTGGAGCAGCATCGCGCCATCCGGTTTCAGCAGGTCGGAGCACTTGCGGAAGTAGGTGGGGAAATCCTGCCAGCCGACCGCTTCGATCATCTCGATCGAAACGAGGCGGTCGTAAGTTCCGGCCAGGTCGCGATAGTCGACCTCGATCACCTCGATCGAATCGGTGAGTCCTTCGGCTTCGATCCGGTCCCGGGCCAGCTTCGCCTGTTCGGCAGAGATCGTGGTGGTGGTGATCCGGCAGCCGGTGCGCCGGGCCAGATGGATCGCGAGTCCGCCCCAGCCCGTACCTATCTCCAGCAGGTGGTGGTCGGGACCGAGATCGAGCTGATCGGCGATCTGGTCCATCTTCCGAAGCTGGGCGGTCTCGAGGTCCTCGCCACCTTCCGGGAAGACGGCCGACGAATAATTCATCGAGTGGTCGAGGAAAAGTGAGAAAAGGTCATTTCCGAGGTCGTAGTGCGCTGCGATCTGCTTCTTGCCGCGCGAGCGTGTGGTGCGCGGCATCAGGACTCCGAGCCGCTGGAACGGACCGGTGACGAAAGCGAAACGTCGGCGGAGGCGATCGAGCCGCGGCAGGTTGAGGCCGGCGATCTGCCAGAGGTTCACCAGGTCGTCGCAGTCCCATTCGTGGCGCATGTAGCTGTCACCCATACCGGTGCTGCCGCGCAGCATCCGGCGCCAGAGCCTGGGCGAACGAACAGTGACCGTGGCCCGGAGGTCCGATCCGGCGTCACCGATCAGGGTCGTCCGGCCATTTTCGTGAATTTCGATCTGGCCGCCGTGGATCCGGCTGATCACGCTCAGTACCAAGCGGCGCCACATGGTCAGGCCACACGATGGGTGGTCGGCGGAGTGCTCTTCCCGGACGAGCCTTGCACGGAACGGATCATCCCGGTTTTGGCCTCGCCGATCAAGTCTTCTTCCGCCGACCGGTGTGAATACGAGGGACAGTGCCCCGGTGGATGCACCCCGGACGGACCTATAGGTTTTCTTTATGCCGATAAATGAACCGATCACCTTGCACGTCGTCCCGTACTCCCACCCCTGCATGACCGCGCGAGCGGGTCTCCAGCGCAAGGGGCTCGAGTTCGAGGAGGTCATGCTCCTTCCCGGAAACCAGGAAGGCGTCCTCGAAGGCATTTACGGCGACGGCAACACGACCGTGCCGGGCATCGTGGTCGGGGAGGAACCGGTTCACACGTCGATCGGCATCCTCAGATACCTCGACGAGCAGATTCCGGAAAACCCGCTATATCCGGAGCCGATCGCCGGAGAGGTGCGAGAGGCCGAGGAATGGGGCGACCAGGTTCTCCAGGATCTTGGCCGGCGGGTTCCGTTCGGTGCGCTTCACTTTCGACCGGGTTCGATGGGGACCTTCGCCGGAGCCGGTGAGCTCGATGCGGCGGGAACCGACTACGCGATGAAGAACCTCCACATGATCTGGAAGTACATGGGCCTTACCGCGAGTCAGTTGATTGAAGACCTCGCCGGTATGCCGGCGAACATCCAGCAGATCGAGGAGTACGCAGACCGGGGATTGATCGACGGCGACGAGCCGACCGCCGCGGACTTCCAGATCGCGGCAACGACCCGGACGCTTTTAAACGTGGGGGATCTGAAGCCGATGTTTGATGGCTCCGCCGCCGAATGCGTCGCGATGCGCTTTTTCCCCGACTACGACGGAGACATCCCCGCCGGCGCCTTCCCTCCCGGCTGGATCAGCGGCTGAGCGCGGCGTCCTGCCTGGCACCGGGCTTGAGCCAGCCGCTCAGCGGTCCGGCCAGCTCCAGTCCCTGGGCCAGGCCCGCTTCGTAGACGTCGACCTCGCGCCCGCTGGCCATGCGGCTCGGGCCGATCGCCGCCGAGGCGGCCATGTCCGGGACCACGTTGAGCACACGCACGCCACGGCGGCGCAGCCGGGCGACTTCGCCCTCGACGATCGACCGGAACAGCCGGGCGAACGTACGGCGGCGGAAGCCGACGGCACCCTGGTCGCTGCCGGTCGGCGTCACGCAGACCACCGTCTGGCCGGGCTTGACCGGCACGGCGTCGAGGTTCGCCGGACTCCAGACGCCACCGTCGACGAAAGCGCCGTCGGCGCCCCCGACCGGCTTGAAGACCGTCGGGATCGCGCAGGAGGCCTGAACCGCCTCGCTTACGGACAGCCCGTGCGTTCGGCCGCGGCCGAAGACCACCCGGTCGCCGGTCGACGAATTGACCGCCGTGATGTTCAGCCGCTCGGGCCAGTCGGGGGCGAGTTCCTTCATGTCACGGCCGAGGTGGGTCAGCGTTTGGTTCCCGGCCGGCAGCCGGCGCAGCAGCATCCTCCGGACCGCCCGGCCGGCCCTGCCCTGAAGCATCAGGAAGTTGGCCAGCCGTCCCGAGAGAAAACCTGACCTGGCTTCGAGCTCGCCGGGAGCGACGGTGTGGGCCGCCGGGACGGAGACTTCGATGTGTTTGTGGATCAGCGCCTCGAGGTCCTGGCCGGCGGCCAGCCGGGTTGCGACGATCGAGCCAGCCGAAGTTCCGACCAAGCTGCCGGCCGCATGCATGTCAACCATTCCACCGCGGTCGAGACCGACGAGGAGGCCGGTCATCCAGACGTCGCCGAGCACGCCACCGCTGCCGAGGACGAGAAGGTCGGGTGTTACAGGAGAGGAATTCACTTTCAGGGGGTTCCTACGGCCGCGGCGCGCTTCCGGTTCATTTCGAGCCGGTCCGGGCCGGTTTCAGCCCGTATCTCAGGCCGAAGATATCCGCCTCCGGCCGAGCCGGCCGCCGACGAACAGGAGGGTCACGAGGAATCCGCCCAGGGCGAGGGACCCATCCAGGCGGAAAGCAGCATGAAGCCCGCTGATCAGGCCGGACTGCGAGGCGAAGACCGTGGTCGTCAGCGCCAGCCCGACCGAGCCGCCGGCGATCTGGAACATGTAGATGATGCCGCCGGCCAGGCTGCTGCGTGACTCGTCGACCGAAGTGACCGCGATCGTGGTCGCCGCCGAATAGAAGAGCCCGACGCCGACCCCGAGGACGGCCATGCCCGGGACGACCGTTCCGATCGAGCCGCCGGACTCGATGCCCTGCGCGATCAGGAAAGGGCCGGCCGCGATGCAGCCCGCGCCGGCGGTGACGATCAGCTTGCCGCCAAGGCGGTTATAGAGCGGTCCGGCGACAAAGGAAGTCGCCGCGAAGATGGCCATGAAGGGCAGCAGCCCCAGCCCGGCTTCGAAGGCCGAGTACCCGAATTCCTTCTCCATGTACTGGGGCAGGTAAAAGAGCGAACCAAAGAAAGTCGACGAGACCAGCAGGATTGCCAGGCACGCGGCGCGGAAGCTCGGGTTGCCGAACACGTCTTTGGGAACAAGGGCGTGCTCGCCCGACCGGCGCTCGATCCGGCCGAAGGCGACCAGCATGAGCACCGAAACCACGACCGCGCCGATGATCCAGGGATCTCCCCAACCGAGATCGACGACCTGGTCCAGGGCGATCATGAAGATGACCAGGCCGAGGGTCACGGTCGTGATGCCGCCGTAGTCGATCTGCCGGTCGGCCGACTCCGGCTTCGGCTGGTGGATCAGGAAGTAGACGAAGGCGATCGCTATCAGGGCAATCGGGATGTTCAGGAAGAGGATCGCGCGCCAGCTGATGAATTCGGTCAGAGCACCGCCCAGCATCGGCCCGACCGCGTTGCCGATGCCGGCGACGCCGAGGATCAGGCCACCCGCCAGACCGGCCTTGTCGGCCGGCAGCAGGGCGAAAGTCATGCCGAGCACGGCCGGCCACATCAGGGCGCCGCCGACCCCCATGGCCGCGCGGCAGGCGATCAGCCAGGCCTCGGACGGAGCCAGCCCGCCGAGCAGGGAGAAAACGCCGAAGATGCCGGCCCCGAGGAAGAAGGCTTCTTTGCGGCCGAAGAGGTCAGCGAGGCGGCCACCGGTGACGATCAGAACCCCGAAAGCAAGGCTGTAGGCGTTGACCACCCACTGGATCGTGGTCACGCTTGTGTCGAAATCCTTCTCGATCGCGGGCACCGCGACGTTCATCGCGGTGATGTCGTTCGCGATTACGAAGACCCCCATCGCCATCGCCGCCAGGGCGAGTACCGTCTTGCGATCCACGGCCTCAGCTTATCGGCGCATCCAGATATCCCCGGCTCTAAGCTTTTTCGGTGCTGCTCGCCGACCTGTCGGCGGCAGCGAACAGCCGACCACGGCTCCGATCATCACGATCGACATTCCCAGCTGAGTTAGTTTCTTTCTTATGAAAGCGACCTTGATGTACGGAGCCGGAGATGTGCGTGTCGAAGAAGTTCCGGACGCGCAGATGCTCGAACCGACCGATGCCCTGCTTCGCATTACGCGGTCCTGTATCTGCGGCTCTGACCTCTGGCCCTACAAGTCGATGCCGGCCTCCGATACCGGTAACCGCATGGGCCACGAGTTCATCGGCGTCGTCGAAGGCGTCGGGGCCGAGGTCTCTACGATCAAGACCGGCCAGGTCGTGATTGCCCCGTTCGTCTATTCCGACGGCACCTGTGACTTCTGTGAAGAAGGCCTTCAGACCTCTTGCCTCCACGGCGGCTTCTGGGGCGCCCCGGACGTCGACGGCGGTCAGGGAGAAGCGGTGCGTGTTCCCCAGGCCGACGGCACCCTGGTGCCGATCGACGTGGCCGAGGACGACGCCTTAATGCCCTCGCTTCTGACCCTCTCCGATGTCTTCGGTACCGGGCACCACGCGGCGCTCGGCGCCCGGGTCGGACCCGGCAAGACCGTCGCCGTCGTCGGCGACGGAGCGGTCGGCCTCTGCGGCGTGATGGCCGCGAAGAGACTGGGCGCGGAACAGATCATCATCCTCGGCCGTCACGAGGACCGCACCGACATCGCCCGCGAGTTCGGCGCGACAGACGTGATCCCCGAGCGGGGCCGGGAAGCGACCGAACGCGTGCGGGAGATCACCGGTGGCCAAGGCGCGCATTCGGTACTGGAATGCGTGGGCATGGACGACTCCTTCCTGACCGCGATCAAGATCACCCGGCCGGGCGGCGCGATCGGCCGCGTGGGCGTGCCGCAGTTCGAGAGCATCCCCGGCGCCCGGGAGAGTTTCCTGAAGAACGTCAGCGTCAGCGGCGGCATCGCGCCGGCTCGGGCCTACATCGAAGAGCTGCTGCCCGAGGTCCTCGACGGTACCCTGAACCCGGGCCGGGTCTTCGACAGCGAAATCCCGCTGGATGATGTCCCCGGCGGCTACCGGGCGATGGACGAGCGCGAATCGATCAAGGTGCTGGTCAAACCCTGATCGGCAGGGTGATTCCATGCCGGTCGGGCCGCCGACCGGGATAGGTCTAAGGTGAAGACATGACTACAACCGAGGAGAGCGGCGAATCAATTACCGCCAAAGGTATCCAGGAACTTGACGCAGAGATCGAAAGGCTCGAAAGCGCGGGCCGCGAGGAAATCGCACAGCGACTGCGCGTCGCACGGGATCTCGGTGATCTCAAGGAGAACGCCGAGTACCACATCGCCAAAGAGGATCAGGCCCACCTCGAGACCTCGATCAGCCGCCTCCGGCAGCGTAAGATCAATGCCGTCGTGGTCAAAGTCGACACCAGCAGCAGCGACACTTTCAGCTTCGGCAAGACCGCCGAGATCACCGACAGCCACGGCAAGCGACACGCCTGGACCCTGGTCGGTTCGACCGAGGCAAACCTCTCCGAAGGCCGGCTGTCCGCCGAGTCCCCGGTCGGCCAGGCACTGAGGAACAAGCCGGTCGGTTCCGAGATCGCCGTGACCACCCCCAAGGGTGACCGCATGTTCAAGATCGAAAGGCTGATCTGAACAGCAGTTCGCTCACGTATTCTCTGGACATGGCAAAGAAGAAAGATAAGAATTCAGCGGCCGGCAAGGCCGGAGTCGCCGTCGGCCTCGCCGCCCGCGGCTTCAACTACGCAAAGAAGGTCGACTGGCCGGCGGTCTGGCTGCGCGCCCAGTGGCTCTCCCATCACACGAAGCGCCTGTACAGCAACCTTTCCGAGTCCGAGCGCAAGGAATTCCTGAACCTGGTCATCCCGACCAAGGAACAGCCGTTCATCGCGAGCAAGGACCGGGGCCGCGTCCAGGAGCTCGTGGCCAAGGCCTTCACCGGCAACAGCCGACGTTAGCCTCAGCCCTTCTCGAACAACTTCTTGGCTACCGGCCCGGCTGCCAGGCCACCCAGGACGACGAGGTAGTCTCGGATGATGATGAAACGTCTCAAGAGCCATCGCATCGTGCTCGGAGTCGAAATCTCCTCGGCGGGTCCGGCGTGACCACGCGCCGGTCGAGCCTCGCGCTGTTTGCGATCCTGCTGCTGGCCGGCGCCGCGGTCGCCTCGGCCTCCACGATTTCGCGCGGAGCGACAACCTCGAAGGCCACTGGCAAGCCCGGCCCCGGCACCAAGCTGGCCGGTTGCCCCGTCCTGCCGCGATCGAACGCGTTCAACCGGGACATCTCCGACGCGCCGGTCCATCCGCGCTCGAGCCAGTACATCAGCTCGATCGGTCCCGGGACCAACCTCCACGCCGACTTCGGATCCGGCCAGTACGGCAACTACGGAATCCCCTTCCGGGTCGTCGGCAAGAAGCAGAAGAAGTTCCCGGTCAGGTTCACCGCTTATGGGTCGGAGAGCGATCGTGGTCCCTACCCGATTCCGCTCGACACCCGGATCGAAGGTGGTTCCGACAATCACGTCATCGCCCTGCAGCGCGGCAGCTGCAAGCTCTACGAGCTCTATCGCGCCCAGCGCGGCAAGGGCCGCTGGCTGGCCGACTCCGGCGCCCGCTTCGACCTGCGCTCGAACAAGCTGCGCCCCGCCGGCTGGACCAGCGCCGACGCCGCCGGGCTGCCGATCATGCCCGGGCTGGCCCGGGCCGACGAAGCCTCGAGCGGCCGGATCACCCACGTCCTGCGGGTGACCGTCTCCGAATCGCAGCGCGGATACATCCACCCGGCACGACACTTCGCGTCGTCCTCGAACGACCGGTCACTGCCGCCGATGGGCTTGCGGCTGCGCCTGAAAGCCGGCTACCGGCTCGGCCGCTTCTCCGGCCAGACCCTGGCAATCATGAAGGCCCTGAAGATTTACGGCCTGATCGTGGCCGACAACGGGTCCGACTGGTACATCAGCGGCACTCCCGACCGGCGCTGGAACGACGACGTGCTCGACCAGCTGAAGACGGTTCCGGGACGCGCGTTCGAAGCGGTCCAGACCGGCGGCATCCATAGATAAGGCATCCAAGTCGCTTCGCTCATGAGGGATAAAGGATGGTTTCGCTGTGCGACTTGGATGGTGATGAACTGCTGACCTACCGCTCCCCACGCGTAGGGCCGGTGATGCTTGTCTCGTAGAGTGGCCGGAAGATGTCATCAGATGAAAAACCCCGCCCCGGCAGGCCCCCGATCCTGACCGAGGTCGTCGAAACCCGGGATCTCACCCCGCATCTGATCCGGGTCGTGGTCACCGGTGACGACCTGCGCGGCTTCCCCGCAGGGGAGTTCGCCGACCATTATGTGAAGCTGCAGTTCCCGCCGCCGGGGGCTGATTACGAGGCACCTTTCGACCCCGGTGAGATCAAGTCGAGCCGGCCGAAGGAGTCGTGGTTCCGCCAGCGGACCTTCACCGTCCGCGACTGGGATCCCGAGGCAAATCACCTGACGATCGACTTCGTCCACCACGGCGACACCGGACTGGCCGGCCCCTGGGCAGCGAACGCCCGGCCGGGCGACCTGCTCCAGATGGTCGGTCCCGGCGGCGACTACGCGCCCTCTCCAGAGGCCGGATGGCACCTGCTGGCAGGCGACGAAGCGGTGATCCCGGCGATCGCCGTGGCGCTCGGACGGATCCCGGAAGGAGTTCCGGTCCACGTCTTCCTCGAAGTCGACGACGAAGGCGGGGAAGTGCCACTGGCAAGTCCGGGCGACCTCCGCCTCAGCTGGCTCCACCGCGGCGAAGGCTCCCGCGAAAGCAGCCGGATCCCGGCCGCGATCGCCGGGCTCGAGTTTCCCGACGGCGAAGTCCACGCCTTCGTCCACGGCGAAGCCGGGATGGTCCGTGAGGTTCGAAAGCACCTGGTCCTCGAACGCGATGTCCCCCGTCAATCGCTATCGGCCACCGGCTACTGGAAATACTCGCGCACGGAAGAAGGCTGGCGGGAAGACAAGCCGGAGTGGAAACGTCTAGCGGAGCTAGACGTTTCCGAATAAGGCATCGAAGTCGCTTCGCTCAGCAGGATGAAAGGTCAGTTTCGCTGTGCGACTTCGATGGTGGTTCTCCGGAGACCTTCACTCCTGTGACAGTTTTTGCTGCTGACGCTCCGGGGTTATTCGCACCACGTTGTAAGCCAGGCCGGTTTTCTCCATCCCGGTGATCACCCAGGCCGACGGATCGAGTTCCCAGCGCTTCAGTCCGTTGTCGGCCGAGCGCGGGAAAGCGTGGTGGTTGTGATGCCAGGCCTCGCCGAATGAAGGCAACGCCAGCCAGAAGACGTTGGTCGATTCGTCATCGGTGTCGAACCGCCGGGTGCCCGCGAAGTGGCAGATCGAGTTGATGCTCCAGGTGATGTGGTGGACGAAGAAGATGCGAACGAGTCCTCCCCAGAGCAATCCGCCCGCCGCTCCGGCCAGCGTGCCGCCGCTGATCAGGTAACCGGCCGCGGTGGGGATCGCGAGGCTGAGCACGAGGAAAATCAGGAAGTAGGTGCTGATGAACCTCATGCCCGGGTCTTCGACCAGGTCACGGCAGTACTTCTCTTCGTCGGCCCGGCCGTGCTCCCTCATCGACCAGCCGATGTGCGCGTGCCACAGGCCGGCCGCCACTCCCTTGACGCCGTCCCCGTAGCCGACGTGCGGGCTGTGCGGATCGCCCTCCTTGTCGGTGTGCGCGTGGTGTTTGCGATGGTCGGCGACCCAGGTGATCACCGGGCCCTGAACCGACATTGATCCGAGGATGGCGAAGAAGTAACGAAGCGGCTTCGATGTCTGGAAGGCGCGATGGGTCAGCAGGCGGTGGAAGCCGACCGTGACGCCGAGCCCGGTGACGATGTACATCACCAGGAGGATCAGCAGGTCGGCCGGGGTGACGATCTGATTCCAGAACAGGACGATGGCGGCGAGCGTCGCGACGAAGGGCAGGATCACCGCGGCCGTGTTGGCGATCTTGTCAGCGGTGGCCATCTCCGGCATCTCGTTGACGGGCATCCCGTGCGCTTCCATATTGATAGCTTATTGGTGAATGGGTGATATTTCTGCGCATTTTTGTTAAGCATCTGATCCATTTGTTATAAGTTGAGTTATAACTTCTTCGGTCCTAGAGCCTTGGCGCAATCTTTCACCTGAGGTCGGTGACGTGGTTGAACCAGTCCTGCCGGGCGTGACGGAAGAGATCCTCGCGACGATCGGCCGCGAGATCCCGGAATACGCGCGGCCCCTGGAAGGCGCTTTCGGCCGAGGCGTCCACCGTGGTGTGACCGAGGCGCTCGGCCAGTTCGTCGGTCTGATCCGCGATCCTGACGCGGGCCGCGATACGAGCCGCGAGGTCTACATCGCGCTCGGCCGGGGCGAGTTCACCAACGGGCGTGCGCTCGACGCACTCCAGACGGCCTACCGGATCGGGGCCCGCGTCGCCTGGCGCCGGATCGCCTCCGCTTCACTCGAAGCCGGGCTCGACGGCACCACCCTGAGCCTGCTGGCAGAGTCGATCTTCGTCTACATCAACGAGCTCTCGGCCGATTCGACCGAGGGCTACGCCGAAGCCCAGTCGGAGCTGGTCGGCGAACGCCTCCGCCGGGAGCGGCAACTCGTCGTGTCGATGCTGAGCAGCCCGCCGATCCCCGCGGAAGAACTGGGGTCGCAGGCCAACACGGCCGGCTGGACCGTCCCGAAAAGACTTGCAGCACTGGTTTGCCACGAAAGCGACCTGGCCGAGATCACGCGAATCCTCCCCATCGGCGTGATCTCGGCCCCGGTTGACGGACTTGGCTGCGTTGCGGTGCCGGATGCCTCCGGACCCGGGCGGTACAGGCAGCTCCGCGAGGTGATCGGCGATCGTCGCGCGGGCCTCGGCCCCGACACCGGGCCGACCCGGTTGCGCGACTCCTGGCAACTGGCCCGGACCGCCTTCGCCGCGGCCGGCTCCGGAACCCTCGAACCAGGTGGCCTGATCCGGGCCGAAGAGCACCTGGTCGAACTGACGATCTTCGAGAGCCGGGACCTGATCGAACGGCTGAGCTCCCGCTGCCTCGAGCCACTGACCAGCCTGACCCCGAAATCGCGGGTGCGCATGACCGAGACCGCCTCCGCCTTCATCCAGCACCAGGGCAACGCCGCCAAGATGGCTCGCTCTCTCCACATCCACCCCCAGACCGCGCGTTACCGGCTGGCCCGGCTGCGGGAACTGTTCGGCGACGAGCTCGACAACCCTGATTCCCGCTTCGAGATCGAGCTCTCACTGCGCGCCGCCGGCTAATCGGATTCCCTCTCGAGCAACGCGTGACTGATCGGACCCATGCTCGCTTATTCTATGGAGAAAGGTTTAGTGATCCATCCATATTGGTACGGATACCCAGGAGATGATCAATTGACACGCCTAGCTGAGGGAAGAGACACACACCTGGAACCATCGGAGATCGCGACGGAAACGTTGCGGCTGTTCGATGAGGGCCACGACCCCAGCATCCGTCAGCTCGCGAAGGAGCTGAACGTGACTCCTTCGGCGATCTACCACCACTTCGAATCCCGCGCCGAGATCGTTCAGGCGGCGGTCGAGCTCGTCTGGCGGGAAATCCTCGGAGACATCTTCGACCGGACCGGAGACCCGTTCTCCGCCGACCCCGTCGATGTCCTGGTCACGGCAGGCGAAGCCACCCGGAGCGCCTTCGGCCGCCATTACGCAATTGCCCCCTACATGGCGGCGACGCCGGCTTCGGACGAGCTTTCCGCCGGAACGCTGGCGATCGTGGCAAACGTCTTCGAGCGCTTCGGCCTGAAGGGCCAGGACGCCGCGGAGGCCTTCCACGCGTACTCGTCCTTCACCTTCGGCACGGCGCTCTTCAACGCCAACCGGATCGCGGCCAATGCCGAACTGGACATTTCCCGGGTCGAGGCCGACCGGCTCGAGCGGTTCCGGTCCGAGACCCACCCTGAAGTGGCCGAGCTTTCCTCGGCGGAGACCCGGACGGCGATCGACGAAGTCATGGACCTCTCGATGGTCGACCCCAAGCGCGACGAAGAGCTGTTCGCCAAGGGTTTGCGGCAACTGATCGAAAGCATGCGACCCTGATCCGGACTCAGCGCGCCGCGGATGCTAGCGTCGCGCCATGGAACTGATCCGAACCACCACCGACGGTCCGCTGACGACCGTCACGATCGACAGCCCGCCGCTCAACCTGTTCGATGCCCGGCTGATCGGGGAGCTCAGGGAAACGATCGCCGCGATCCAGGCCGACCCCCCGCGCGCACTGCTGTTCCGGGCCGAGGGCAAAGTCGTCTCCGGCGGGGTCAACGTCGAAGAATTCAAGGGCTTGACACCGGCCCAGGGGTCCGCCCTCTGGACCGACCTGCTCGGGCTGATCGAAAGCATTGAGGCCCTGCCACTGCCGGTCGTCTTTTGCGCCCATGGCCTCACGCTCACCGCCGCCTTCGAACTCTCGCTTGCCTGCGACATCATCATCGCCGGTGAATCGGCGAAGTTCGGCCTGGTCGAGATCGTTGTCGGACTGACCCCCTCGATGGGCGGCCCGCAGCGGTTGGCCGAACGGGCCGGCTCGGGCCGCGCCAAGCAGCTGGTCATGACCGGCGGCCTGTTCGACGCGACCACCCTCGAGCAGTGGAACGTGGTCAACATCGTGGTCGCCGACGACCAGCTGCAGGAAAAAGCGCTCAAGCTGGCAACTCGTCTTGCGAACGGGCCGACCCGGGCCCACGCCATGACCAAGCGGATCCTGCGCGGTTACGTCGAAGGCGGCGTGCCCGCCGCCGACCGTGTCACTCGCCGGGAAGCGGCGGAACTGTTCGGCACCGAGGACCTGAAGGCCGCGGTCGAGACCTTCCTCACCGAGGGCCCCGGCAACGCAAAGTTCGAAGGCAGATAGTTAGGCTCGTTCATCAGAAGCGTCTCCCTCGAGGGGCTGACAAGATCTGCACCGACAGCGACACCGAGATCGAAGCGATGGGCAAGCAGCTCGGCCCTGATGCCTCGCAGGAAGAGACCCTCGCGCTCGTCAAGTTTCGAATGCTCTCGCCGAGGAGTACGGCCTGAAGACCTGTGGCAGCACTGGCGGCAGCTGAGTCGGTCCGCCTGATCCGTTTCAGGAAGAGCCCCGCCCATCCGGCGGGGCTTATCTTATGCCCTGTCACCCGCTTATGATCCCGTGATGAACGAAGCCACCCTTAAACGCAACCGGTGGCTGACCCTGATCGCGATGACGCTTTCGAGCGGCATGATCCTGGTCGACCAGACTTCGGTGCCGCTCGCGATCCCGGACGCGATGGTCGACCTCAAGGCTCCGATCTCCGACGGCCAGTGGATCCTGACCGCCAACATGCTGCCGCTAGCCGCCTTCATGGTGATCGGCGGCCGCCTCGGCGACATCTTCGGCCTGCGCAAGATCTTCCTCATCGGGGCCTTGATCTTCAGCATCTCGTCGGCCTTCGCGGGCTTCGCCCAGAACTTCGAGTGGATGGTCGCCGCGCGGGCGAGCCAGGGACTCGGCGCCGCCCTGATGATGCCGACCGCGGTCGCGATCGTCAGTGCGACCTTTCCCAAGGCCGAGCGCGGCAAGGCCCTCGGCATCCTCGCCGGCTCCGCGGCCTTCCTCGCCGCCCTCGGGCCGGTGGTGGGCGGTGGCCTCGCGACCCTCGACTGGCGCCTCGTCTTCCTGGTCAACGTGCCGCTGGCGATCGCCACAGTCGTCCTGACGCTCAAGGCCACCCCGCCCCTCTCACCCAAGGACGGCGTCTCCCGCCAGATCGACTACGCCGGAGTGATCACCTTCAGCCTGGGCATCGCCGGCATCGTCTACGGACTCGGACAGGGTCAGAACCTCGGCTGGACCGACCCCCAGGTAATCGGGTCCCTGGTCCTGGCCGTGGCCGGTTTCGCCGGTTTCGTGGTGGTCGAGCACCTTGTCAAGAACCCGATGATCGAGTTCAAGCTGTTCCGGCACAAGAACTTCCTCGCGGCCAACATCAGCCAGTTCCTGTCCGGCTCGATCGAGCTCGGCACCGCCTATCTGTTGCCCTACTTCCTGCTGATTATCATCGGGGTGAGCCCTCTGGTCGCCGGCCTCGCCCTGATCCCTGCAACCGTGCCGATCATCCTCGCCGGTCCGCTGGCCGGCAAGTGGTTCGACAAGGTCGGCGGCCGCATGCCGCTGGTGGTCGGCTTCCTCACCCTTTCGCTCTCCGGCCTGGCGATGGCCTTCGCCGCGCCGACCGAGATGTACGTCTGGCTGATCCCGGGCCTGATCCTCCAGGGCATCGGCCTCGGCATCGTGCTCACCGTGAACGACCCGACCGGCCTCAGCGCCGTGCCGCCCGAGGACCAGGGCCAGGCGGCCGGCGTGATCAACACGACCGAGCAGCTCGGCGGTGCGGTCGGCATCGCGGTGCTCTCGGCGATCATGATCGGCACCGCGAAGAGCCGGGTCTACGAACTGCTCGGCGACAAAGGCATCAAACCGACGCCGGAACAGGACGCCCAGTGGAAGGACTTCATGCTCACGATCGAGACCAAGGGCCTGAAGCACATCGACCTCTCCCAGCAGTCCGACGTCATCAAGGTAGCGGTCAACGACGTGGTCACCGCCCACACCTTCGGCTACGAGATCATGTTCTTCACGACTGCCGGAATCGGCCTGCTCGGCGCCCTCGTCTGCTGGACGCTGGTACGCAAAACGGATCGGATCGAGCAGCTCAAGGTATTCAGCCGCCGTTCGAGCTGGCAGTACACGAGCGTCGGCGGCCGGTCACCGGGCCTGACCAAGCACCCGGCGCCGCCCGACGAGAACTGAGAACCGGACCGGGATCGCCTGGTGTTCTCACCGTAAATCGTCCGTTTCCGACACGAGCAGTAGCCAGCGGAAACAATGAGTTCCTTGACAGACATCCAGTTTTCTGATTGGCTGGTAGGACGCATAATCAAATCAGGGGTTTGGAAGGTTCGGCGGACAAATGCCGCCGTTCGAGGAGTTTCAAGGAGGAAACCACCGGACCCCGGGAGTCAAGGAGACCACATGAAAATAGTAGCCCAGGGAAGTCCGATTGGAGCGACATGGAAGCGAGGCGTGACCTTGCTCACGCTCGTGGTCGTCGCGCTGATGGTGTTCGTCATCCCGAACAACGCATCCGCCGCCGACCGGTCAGTCCAGCTCACGCTCGACGCCCCCGAATCGGCCTGTAACGCCTTCGACACGCTTGACTGTGCCTATCTGGAAGCCCGCAACGGTAACCAGCCGGCCCCGGACACGACGGTCGATCCGCCCACCGGCGCGACGCCGACCTTCCTGAACATGGCGTTGCTGCCTTCGCCGGCCGTCATCAGTGCGATCGTCTCCGACGACGGCACCCTCACCGCCAATCAGGGCAGCGTCGACTTCCCGGCCTACCCGACCGTGCTCCAAAACGCTCTCGTTGGAGAGGTCACGGTTGCGATCAATATCAACCAGACCGGAGACTGGTCCGGCAACATCGATCCGGTCACCGGTGACACCAGTATCGACGCCCCGCTCGGACTCACCTTCAAGTTGAATTGTAATCCCGCCGATACGACACACGCACTGTGCGCGGGGATTTTTGGATCCGAGGGCAACATGGGCACCTGGCGGGCCGACACGTTGGTCGACCCGCAGCTGATCAGCGGCAACTCGCCGTCGACGGCGCCACCGGCCGCTTACCTCGCCGGCCCGCCCGTGGTGAGCGACTGGGAGCCGCCGGTAGTGACTGACGGAGCGCCTTATGCCGCTGGTCCGCCGGAGACGCTCACTCTGATCAACAACAAGCTACGGGTGGCTTTCCTCACTACCGCCAATTGCATCGATCCATCATCGGTGGCCTGCTCCAACGCAGGAGTGGGTGGCTTGATCGTCCCCGCACTCAATGGTGCCCTGGGCACCACCAATGCGGCTACGCCGCCGGTACCCAAGAACTCGGTCCTGGGAGCGATCGATATGCGCCTGCCGTTCACGGTGGCCGACGCGCCGATCATCGCGGCTGACCCGAACTCGGTCGACTTCGGTGATCAGCCGCAAGGAACATCGGGCACGGCTCAGACGATCAGCCTGACCGCCAGCACCGCTGGCGATCTCGACATCAAAAACATCTACAAGACCGGGGCCGACCGCTCCGACTTCTGGGTGTCGAACAACGATTGCGGTGGCAACATCGCGGCCGGAGAGACCTGCGGCCTGGACCTGAGGTTCAATCCGAGCGCCAGCGGTGCCCGTGCCGCGACGCTCGTGGTCAAGCTGGTCAACCCGGTGAATGGACAGACCGAGGTCTATGACCTCTCGACTCTGGCCGGAAACGGCGGCGAGCTGCCGACCGGACCGACCGGAGCAACCGGTGACAAGGGCGACAAGGGCGATACAGGCCCGAAGGGCAACAAGGGCGACAAGGGTCCTCGTGGACCGGCCGCACCTGTGGTCAAGTTCAAGACCGGAGCCAAGGTAAAGGGCTCGACCGCCGTTGTCGGAACGATCAAGTGCAAGAACGACGACTGCAAGGTCACCAAGCGCAAGGTCAAGGTGACGATCAAGGGTCACACCTCCAAGGCCAAGGTCACCGGAGCGACCAGGATCAAGTCCGGGCATTCGGCCAAGATCAAGGTCAAGGTGAACAAGGCAACGAGGAAGCGCCTCAAGTCGGCGAATGGATCCGCCCGCGTGAAGCTCGTCGTCAACACGAAGCACAAGGCGACCACCAAGGCGATCGCCAAGGTCAAGCTGAAGTAACGGCCGACCAGCAGTAAATCGTCACGAGTTCAGTGGCCCGGTTCGCGATCAGGAAGATCGCGGGCCGGGCCACTTCTCTTGCTGGTGCTACGCCTCCGTCGGCACGTAGGGGACGGGCTTCGGCTTGTGCTCTCCACCGGGAAAGGCGAGCCTGAGGATCGTCTTCTGGACCATTCCCCACTGCTGGAGGAACGGTCCGGTGTTGTACGGCAGGCCGTAGCGCTCGCAGACGTCCCTGACCCTGGGTGCGATCTCCGCGTAGCGACTGCTCGGCATGTCCGGGAAGAGGTGGTGCTCGACCTGGAAGCTGAGATTGCCGCTGGCGATGTGGAACATCGGGCTGCCGTCGATGTTGGCCGCTCCGGCGAGCTGACGCACGTACCAGGCGCCGCGTGACTCGTCTTCCGCCTCTTCTTGCGAGAAGACATAGGTCTGGTCGGGGAAGTGACCGCAGAAGATGATCGCGTTCGACCAGAAGTTACGCACGATGTTGGCCGTGAAGTTGGCGGTCGCGGTGCTCTTGAATGCCTTGCGGCCGGCCTCGGCCGCTTCCGCGACCGCCTTCGAGCGCTGCTTCTTCTTGAGCTTGCCGGTGACGGCGCTGACCGCCAGGCTGCCGGCCACGTTGGCCGCGGCGCTGACCGCGGGCCAGGCGATGTAATCCTTGACGATCTGGCTCTTCGCCTTGCCGGCAATTCCCTTCAACTCGTGCTTCACTTCCTCCATCGGCTTCTCGCCCTTGCGGATCGCCTCCAGGTCGAGGTCGTGCATGGCCACTCCCCACTCGAAGAAGGCCATCAGCAGGAGGTTGTAGATCGGCTGGCCGAGGTAGACCGGGTGCCATTTCTGGTCCGGGTCGATCCGCATGATCTCGTAGCCGAGATCCTTGTCCTTGCCGAGGATGTTCGTATATGTGTGGTGGACGTAGTTGTGGGAGTGCTTCCAGGCCTCGGACGTCGAGGCAGTGTCCCAGTCCCAGGTGGTCGAATGGATCTGGGGGTCGTTCATCCAGTCCCACTGCCCGTGGAGCACGTTATGACCGATCTCCATGTTCTCGAGGATCTTGGCGGCCGAGTTGGTGGCGGTACCGGCGATCCAGGCGAAACGGTTCGGCGAGGCCAGCAGCAAGACGCGGCTCATCACGGCCAGGCGGCGATGCATCTCGATCATGCTCTGGATGTACTTACGGTCGCGTTCACCGAGGTCGGCGTAGACCTCGTCGTGGATCGCGTCGAATTCGTCGGCCAGCTCTTCCAGCTGCTGCTCGCTGAGGTGGGCCAGAGGACTCTGGGGGCCGACCACTTTGGGATTCGGTGCTGCGGTGACGGGGTTCATCGGAACTCGCTTTCGTAGTTCGAAGGTTTCAAGCTTGAGTGCGGAAGTTGGTGCTTCAAAGTTTCATCTCGACGGGGCCCTCGGGCGCGTTGACGCAGGTGCGGACCATCTCGCCTTCGGCGCCGTGGATCTCGCCGGTCCTCAGGTCCCTGAGCTGGCCCGAGCAGAGCCGCCCGACGCAGGTGTGACAGATGCCCATGCGGCAGCCGAAGGGCATTTCGATGCCGGCTTCTTCGCCGGCGATCAGGATCGGTGTGCCGGCTTCAGCCTCGGCCGTGACCTTGCTCCCCGTGAAAATGATGGTGCCGCCCTTGCCTTCGCCGGGGTTGCCGCCGATCAGGGGCTGAAAACGCTCGATCGAAAGCTGGTCGGTGAGACCCTCGGCCTCCCAGTGCGCGCCGATCGCGTCCAGCATCTCGCCGGGGCCCGAGGCGTAGGTCTGGCGCTCGCGCCAGTCGGGACAGAGCCCGTCGAGGTGAGGCGGTTCGATTCGGCCCGCCTTCGACGTCTCCTGGACGTGAAGGTCGAGCCAGTTCCGCTCGGCCGCGAGCTGCCGCAGCTCCTCTCCGAAAATCACCCGGTCGGAATCGCGGGCCGAGTGGATGTGGACGATGTCGCAGTACGTGCGACTGCGGTCGATGCTGCGGATCATGCTCATGACCGGTGTGATGCCGCTGCCGGCCGTGATGAAGAGAAGTTTCGGCGGTAACCGGTCGGGCAGGGTGAAGGTGCCTTCGACCCCGCCGAGCCGGACGATGTCGCCGGGCTTGGCATGACCGGTGAGCCAGGGAGAGACCTTGCCGCTGTCCACCAGCTTCGGGGTGATCGTGATGCAGCCGTCGGGCCGGTCGGCGTCGGAAGTCAGGGAGTAGGCCCGCCAGTGGTGGATGCCATCGACGACCACCCCGATCCGCAGGTACTGCCCGGCCTGGTGGCCGGCCCACTTGTAACCGGGCTTGATCACAACGGTCACCGCGCCGTCGGCCTCGGGATGGATGCGCTCGATCCGGCCGCGCAGCTCCTGGGTCGACCAGAGCGGATTGATCAGCTCGAGATAGTCGTCCGGCAGCAGCGGCGAGAAAAATGACTCGACCGCACGCAGCGCGCGACGGCGGTACTTCGGGACATTGGGCTGTGCTCCTCGCTCGGCCATGTGGGTAACTATGCCCGATTGAGAACGTTTGTCAAACATATGTTCACATGTCACACGGGAAGGGTAGGATGAAGACATGGCCAAAGCTGCTTCCCCTCCGCGCAAAGCCGACCTGAGAAAAGCCCGCGAGCGAGAGTTGATCGCCGTAACGAGACGGCTCTTCGACGAACGCGGAATGCAGGATGCGCCAATCGAAGCGATCGCGAAGGAAGCTGGGATCGCGCGCGGCCTGATCTACCGGGAGTTCTCGTCGAAAGAAGAACTCTTCGTGGTCACGGTCACGGATTACCTGGTCGAGCTCGCCCATGAACTCGAAGATGCCCGTTCGGAGGTCGGTACCTCCACCGAACGGCTGGAAAGAGTCGCCCGCACCTACGCCGGTTTCTGCGTCCGCTACCCGGCCTTCCTCGACTGCGCCCTGTCTTTGATGAAGCGGCCGGCAGAAGTACTTCAGGACATCGTTTCCGAATCACGGTTCTTCCGGCTCGGCCGGTTGATGGGCCGCTGCGTGAGCACCGTCGCGCTCACCCTTCACGAAGGCAAAGATGCCGGTGACTTCGCGATCGAGGACCCCGACTATCTGGCCAACCTGCTCTGGACCCAGGCGCTCGGCGGCATGCACCTGGTGCGGATCGGGGTAGGGGTCCGCCGGTCAGACGCCGGGATGCTCGAGTTCTTCCCGATCGAACCGCAGCGTGTGATCGACTCCTGCGTCGAGGTCGCAATGACCTCGGTCGGCATCCGGACCTAGACCCCGGTCTCGGCCGGCAACCTGCCGGACTTGACGGCCTGCTCCAGCGCCTCGAAGTCCCGCTCGGCCTGGTCGGCATAGGACTTGCTCCAGCTTGCGACCGCACGGTCGAAGGAGTCGGAGTTACCGAGGTAGCCCGTGATTGCCGCCCAGCCGGGGCTCTGGCTGTGGGCGCGAGCGAGCAGGGCGCCACAGATCGCCCCGTAGTTCTCGAACTGGGTGACGGTCAGGGTGTCGAGGTCAGCCGAGCCCTTCATGTCACGGAATTGCCGCACGTAGTAGTCGAAGCCGCGTACGTCCCCGATCCAGCCGAGGAAAGGGTCGGATGCCGCCTGGAGTACTTGCTGAGTAGAAACCACCCTGTAGCCGTTGCTCGGCTCGTGACTACCACCGAGTCCGGCGAGAGGTGCCGGCGGGACGCCACCCCAGGTTTCGAGAACCGACTTGTCCGCTTCCTTGAGTTGGATGAAGAGCGGCTCGCCCTGGGGACCTATCAGCAGCAGGATCGCGCACCTTGTCCCGACGCTTCCCACTCCGACCACCCGAAGGGCATAGTCGACTAGCTCGAAGTTCGAAAGCAGGAGGGCGATGTCTGGACGGAGGGTCTGCAGGTACCGGTCGTAGACCTGCTGGATCTCGTCCCGGGACATCACGTCCTCAAAGTGCTGGAGGATCGGCGGCTGGTCCTGGATTCGAGGCTTTCCGTCCTCAGTGGTGGTGACGATCTTGCCGAGCACTTGTTCGGAAGTCCTGCGCGAGGCCTTCTTGACGGTCTTGGCGATGAGCTTGCGGCCGCGCTCATCGACAGCCATCGCGCTGATGTCATCCATCTCTGCCCGCTTGAAGTAGCGCTCGGCAGTCGAGAGCTCGGTCAGTTCGGCGAGCCTGGTCCGGTATGTGCGGGCCGCGGTCAGGCAAGCGGCTTCGGCCTGCTCCGGGGTGAAACCGCGATGCCGGTATCCGACCTCGATACTGGTGACGAGGCGCTTTACGTCCCACTCCCATGGACCGGGGCCAGCTTCGTCGAAGTCGTTCAGGTCGAAGAGCACGCGCCGGTCCGGAGCGGCGAAGAGTCCGAAGTTGGCCGCATGGGCATCACCGCAGATGATCACATTGACATCTGTATTCGACTCCTTCGAAAGGTCGAAGGCCATGGTAGCGGCCGTACCGCGGTAGTAAGCGAAACGCGACTGAAGCATGCGACCGATTCGGACGGGCACCAGCTGCTGAATTCGTGACTCGTTCTGCTGCTCGATTATCCAGACCGGGTCCCGCTGGGTGGGATGGAACTTCCCGTGGGCCGAACGCTTGATCTCGGAACGAAGGGCACGACCACGCTTGCGATCGTCATCAAGAGTCGGGAAAGAACCGGGCTCAGCCATCGACAGCATCCTAACCCTGATGTCGCCGAGCACCGAAGCGAAGGCTTCGTTGATCTCGATCAGGTCGAGGTCACTGATCGCGAGCCCGTTGCGGTCGAGCAGTTGCCTGGTCGCAGGAATCGGGCCGGTCAGCATCATCACCGGGTCGACGCCGACGGTCAACGCGTCGACGATCCGGGCCCGCGGCTTCAGCCCGAGCTCGTCCGCCTTCTCGCGGCTCATCAGCAGCACCGCCGCCGCGCCGTCGGAGATCTGCGAGGCGTTGCCGGCGGTTACGGTGCCATCCTCGCTGAAGGCCGGCTTCAGCCCGGCGAGGATTTCCGGAGTCGTGCCCGGGCGGATGCCCTGGTCGGTCCGGCGAAGCTGACCGCGGTCTGGGCCGATCCGCACTGACGGTCGATCGTCGCCGCCGGCGTAGTCAGGGGGAGTCCGGCCTGAAGCCAGGCGTTGCGCGCGATGTTGTTCGACTGCTCGCCGACCTGCGTCACCGAACCGGCGACGACGTCGCCGACCAGCGCCGGATCGATTCCGGAACGCTCGAGCACGGCGGAGTAGGTGGCGCCGAGCAGCTCGTTCGGGTGCAGGTCGCGATACCAGCCCTTGGCCGGATGGCCACGGCCGATCGGGGTTCGCGCCGCCTCCACGATCACGACTTCCTGGCCTTTCAAATGAGATCCAACCGAGCCGGACATAAGCCCTCCATCAAGTCAGTTTTATGATAGGACTAACTATAGAGACAGGGGTATTCCGCAACGTGACGTGGGTCCGGTGTCGGTCTACCGTCTAGCGGTGAACTGTCACCTTCCGCTTGGCCTTAGCTGCCTTCCCGCCCGAGGCGGGATGGAAGGTCACTTTCAGCTTTGCTTTGAGCTTCTTCTTCGACCCAAAGAGCTTCCGTCCCTTGCGGGTCGGCTTGATTCTCACCTTGATGATGCCGGCGGATCCGCGTTTCTTCGTGCCTTTGGCGATCAGCTTGCCGCGGCGGTTCTTCGATTTGGCGGTGACCCGGCCGGCGTCAGAAATCCTGGTCTTGATGATCGCGCCGCCTCCTCGCCCGGCGAAGGGCTTCACGCCGAGGATCTTCAGCTTTCCCGGTTTCGCGAATTTGAAGTTGCGGGTCACGCTGCGGGCGATGTTGCCCGGATCGTCGGTGGCCCGGACGAACCAGGAGTGTGTTCCGAGGGTCAGATCCGCGGGCGGAGTGAAAGAGCCGAGACCCGTGGACGATGCGACAACGTCGCCGTCTAAGACGAGTTCGTAAGTAGCGTCGCCCTGGCCCACCGACCATGAGAACACCGGTCGCGCGACGGAGACAATCGGAGCGCTTGGCGTGAACAGCTGTGGCACGGGCGGCGGTGTCCGGTCGAGACTGCTCAGCGTCTTGAAGAGGTTGGCGCGTCCACCGGAGACGACCGGGGTGAGCGAACCCGCACCGGCGTTCAGCGCCGGGATCACGTCGACGCCGCCGAGGATCTTCGCCTTGACTTCGGTGGGACTGAGGCCGGGGTTGGTCTCGCGAACGAGCGAGGCGATGCCGGAGACCTGCGGGGTCGCCATCGAGGTGCCGTTCAGATACTGGAGGAAGCTGGGCGAACTGACTCCGGCGCAACGCATTCTCACGTCATCGACCGAGACACCTTCACCGTTGGGGGCGGCGCCGGCCTGGAGGCGGAACCTGATGAAGACGGGTCCGTGCTTCGCGAAGGGCTCGAGAGTCGCCTGGCTCCCTTTGCTGGTCGAATTGACGAACACGCCACCCGAACTGCCGGCCCAGCGATCGAGCATGGTCCAGGGGCCGGATGCGCTGTTCGCCGCTTCCACGTAAAAGATGTCGGCGCCGGTGAAACTTCCCGCCGTGGGCTGTTCGGTGTCATACCTGAGTTTGTATTCGAGCCGGCAACCCTCGCGCTCGCTCAGGTTGACTCCGGAAGTCATCGTGGTCGTAGCGGTCGAGCTCGGCAGGTAGTCTGAACTGAGGCTGTCGGTGATGCCACGACCGGTCGCGCCGACTCCGGTATTCCTCTCCCAGCCATCAGGGAGCTCGGATTCTCCCGAGTCGATCTTGGCGTAGTCCCATGGCGAGCTCGATGTGTCGAACGTGTCAGTGAAGAGGTAGATGAACGTCGGGAACGTGCTGACGATGTTGGATCCCGGGGCAGCGAGGTCGACTGAGGTCGCACCCCAGTTGGAAAAAACCGACTTCAAGTCATTCTGGTCGGTCGAAGCGACGCAGATGACGTTGGGCAGCTTCGTGAAACCGGGCTGCTGGTCGTCCATGCAGGGGTACTTGGACACGGTGTCGTTGTTGCCCTGTCCCGCCGGGAGGTCGTTGGCTTCGTTGCCGGCGGAGGTGACGAAGAGGACGTCATCGGCAGCGGCGATGGCATCGCGCGTGGCCTGGGTGAATACCTTGCCGCCGATGCTGATGTTGGCGACCTTGGCGCCCATGCGGTCGGCATAACCGATCGCGTCGACCATCGCACTGACCGGGCAGCCGCCTTGCACATAACAGACCTGGAGGGGCATCAGGTTCGCATCCCAGCTGACGCCGCTGATGCCGAAGCCGTTGTTCCCGGTGGCACCGATGATGCCGGCCACGTGGGTGCCGTGCCCTTCCCCGTCAACGGGATTTCTGTCGTCGTTGATGAAGTCCCACCCGGATCGGTCGTCGACCAGGCCGTTGCCGTCGTCGTCGATCCCGTTCACCGAGCTGTCCCCCGGGTTGACCCAGACCTGGTTGACCAGGTCCGGATGGTCCGCGGTGATCCCGGAATCCAGAACCGCCGTAAGCACGTTGGGACTGGTCCGGCCAATGTCCCAGCCCTCCTTCGCGGAGATGTCCGCCCCCGCCGTCCCGGCAATTCCATTGACTGTCTGACCCGCGTTCAGGTCACCCCAGAGCTGCGGCAAAAAGGAATCGTTTGGCACGGCGTCGAGTTGCTCGAGGTAATTCGGCTCGGCGTAGAGAACTGACGGGTCAGCTTCGAGGTCGGCGATCGTCTCACCGACCGATTGCCCCGGACCGGCTTCAACCACCTGTGCGCCGGGGAGAAGGAGCGGGGTGGTTGATGCGACCTCCGATGAACGGCGCGCCGTCGTTCGCTCCGCCGGACTCGAGTCATGGGCGTAACGAACAATGACTTCGCCGGGGACGAAGTCAGACGAAGCGGCGGCCGGGCCGGCGTCGAGACAGAACAAAACGGCGGCGGTGATCACTATCCCGATGTTCAGCCTGCCCGAAGTCATCCACCCCATCAAACCACGTCAGGGGCCAGGGTTGCGAAACCCGCGTGATGTCGATGCCTCAGCCGGGGACGCCAGGGGGGCCGGTTGCTCCAGTTGGTCCGGTCACGCCGACCGGGCCGGTAAGACCGGTTGCGCCGGTCGCCCCCTGAGAGCCGGGAGGTCCGGTCGTGCCCTGAGGTCCTGGAGGTCCGGTCGTGCCCTGAGGTCCTGGAGGTCCGGTCACTCCATTGCTTCCGTCCTGTCCGGCCGCTCCGGCGGGTCCGGTCACGCCCGGAGTGCCGTCCGCGCCCGCGAGCCCGCGCTTGCCCTGAGCACCGCGAGCACCCTTGGCGCCAGTCTTGCCACGATCGCCTTTCGGCCCCTCCATGTTCCAGGAGATCTTTCGCTCGCCGTCCCGACAGGACGCCCTGGCGGAACTCAGGTTGAGCGTCTTGTACTGCTTGGTGACGCACGCGTACATCTTCTTGCCGCCCGCGCCGGAAACAGCTGCCCGTTCATTGCTGACCGCATAGGACGTACCGCCGAGCGCCACAAAAAGCGCCAGATAACCGATCAGATTGCCACGGACATGCTGAAGAATTCCCCCTGTTTTCATGAAGATAAGGTACTGCATGCAGAAAGCATCGGCCTGAGCTAGATTCACCGCATTGAGGCCGATGAAGTTCATCCGGTGCGGTACGGGGCCGTGCTGGCAGCCGCGGCCGCCGGGATCTTCATGGTCCAGCTGGACTTCTTCGCGCTGAACCTCGCCCTGCCGCGGATGGCGATCGACCTTGATGTCTCGGTCACCAACCTGCAGTGGGTGATCAGCGGGTACATGCTCGCGCTCGCGGCCTTCCTCATTCCGGGGGGAAGGCTGGGCGACATCCTCGGCCGCCGCCGGATCCTGATCACCGGGATCGCGATCTTCACCCTCTCCTCCCTGGTGTGCGCCGGCTCGAACTCGACCAGCACGATCATCGGCTTCCGGGTACTCCAGGGGATCGGCGCCGGGATCATCTTCCCCGTGTCGGTCGCGGTGGTCGCGAACGCCTTCCCCGAGGAGCGGCGCGGCCGGGCGATCGGCTACCTGTACGGGCTGGGAGCACTCGCGACGGCCATCGGTCCCTTCTTCGGTGGGTTCTTCACCGACGTGCTCACCTGGCGCTGGGTCTTTCTCGTCAACGTTCCCCTGGGGATCGCCGCGGTCATGATGATCCTCGCGGCGGTGCCCAACACCCGGGACGACAGCGTTCCCCGCCGGATCGACCTGGCGGGGCTACTGGTGATCGTCGCCGGGATCGCGGCCATCACGCTCGCGGTCGACCGCGGCGCGGAATGGGGCTGGCTGTCGGGCCGGACCCTCGGCCTCTTCCTGCTGGGCCTGCTGCTCCTGGCCGGCTTCGTGGCGATCGAACGAAGAGTCCGCTTTCCCCTGGTCGACCTCGCCCTTTTCCGCAACCGGCCGTACGTGCTGGTCACCCTCATGGGTGCGATCGGCAACATCGGCTTCGTCACCACCACTTTCTGCTCGACCCTGTACCTCCAGCAGGTCCGGGACCTCGACCCGATCGCCGCCGGTGCGATCTTCCTGACCGCGTCACTTGCCTGCGCAGTCGCCGGTCCGGCGTCGGGCTGGCTCGGCGAGCGGTTCTACGTGCCCGGCGTGATGATGGCGAGCATGGTCGTCGGATTCCCGGGGTTGATCGTGGTCGCGCTCGATCCGGCGCTCGGCTTCTACATGATCGCCCTGGCCGTATTCGGTTTCGGATACGGACTCACCTGGTCGATCGTCAGCGTCGGCACCCAGGCGGTGGTGCCAGTCGAGGCGGCGGGAGCGGCTTCAGGGGTCACCCTCGCGGTAGTGATCGGCCTCGGCGGCCTGGCGGTCGCGACCGCCGCGGCGATCATCGAAGCTCTGGTTTCCGGGGGATCGAGTCAGGGCGAAGCCATAAAGGACGTCCTGGTCGCAACCGGGATCGGAACCGTCGTCCTCAGCATCCTGCTCGGGACCTTTGCCATACGGGGCCGGGTTCAGGCCTGAGCGAACGGCTAGGCCAGGCCGAAGACCAGGGGGCGTTGCCTTCGAGGTAAAGCTCGCGAGCCTCATCGTCGAGTCCGAGCGCGTCCAGGTCCTCAAGGGCCTGCTGGTGGCTCAGCATCGGGAAGTTCGTTCCGAAGAGGACCCGGCTGCGGCCTGACCTCGACTTCATGTACTTGACCAGCTCGGGCGGGATTCGCTTTGAGCTGTAGGCGGAGGTGTCGATATAGACGTTCTCGTGCTTGCGGCAGACGGCGATCATCTCTTCGGTCCAGGGGTAGCCGATGTGTCCGCCGACGATGACCAGTTCGGGGAAGTCGAGCGCGATCTGGTCGATGTACGGGATCGGCCGGCCGGTTTCCGACGGGCGGAGCGGGCCGGTGTGGCCGACCTGGGTGCAGAACGGAACGCCGAGGTCGACACAGGCGGCGAACAGCGGGTAGTAGCGGCGGTCGGTCGGTGGCGCCTCCCAGAGCCAGGGCACGACACGAAGCCCCTTGAATCCGAGCTCCTCGACGCAGTGCCGGAGCTCGCGCACCGCCTCCATCGGCTTGTTCAGATTGACCGCGGCAAGGCCGGCGAAACGATCCGGGTACTCGGCGACCCACCCGGCGACCTCTTCGTTCGAGACGAGCGGCGGCACATAAGGAGCAGTCCAGGCGCTGAGCAGTCCAAAGCCGACATCACCGGCGTCCATCGAGGCGACCGTGCCCGCCAGCGGCGGCTCCTCGGTCGGCGCGTCCTGCCGCGTCCAGCGCAGAAGGGTGTCGAGCATCTCGTGAGAAAAGAACCTCTGAGTCGGGTGCTGCATCCATGCGTCGATGGTCATGGGGGGAGAATAACTGCATCCAAATTGGTGTTTCCGAGCTGGGTAGGAGCCGAAGGACGTTCGTAAAACCAACTTGGATGTCTCGAGTAGCTGCCCATGTCTTTACCGGGCTACCGGTGCTGCAACCCAGGAACGGGGGCCCGGACCCTGCCTGGCAACGCGGTCACCCGGATTGGCCAGCTTGCATTTGCTGAGTGAGAGACAACCGCAGCCGATGCATTCGGTCAAACCGGACCGCAGGCGTTCAAGCTCGCCGATGCGGTCGTCTATGCGAGATGTCCATTTGCTCGAGAGCCGGGACCAGTCCTTTCCGGTCGGGGCGCGGTCCTGAGGAAGCTTTTCGAGTTCACTCCCGATCTCGTCGAGCGTCAACCCGACTTTCTGGGCAAAGACGATGAAGGCGATCCGGCGCAAAACCGGCCGCGGGTATCGGCGGTGGCCCGAGCCCGCCCGCTCGGAGGTGATCAGTTCCTTCTCTTCGTAGAAACGCAGCGCCGAAGCGGCGACACCGCTGCGACGTGACACCTCGGTGATGGTCAGCAGTTCGGACATGGCTCCTCCAAATCGCGGTTCGGATCGACTGGCAGTGAAATTGCCCGCTCACCGGGCAATTTCACTGCCAGTCTTTTTCCTTGACTTAAAGTTCACTTGAACTTGTACTTTTATCAAACCGACCCTCATCACCTATCCGGAAGGACCAGAACCCGATGGAAGATTCAAAGACAGCGAGCGAAATCATCACCGCCGAAGTCACCAGCTGGCCCGGAGTGACCAAAGAGCTGGGGCGGTTCGGAGCCCAGGCCTTCAAGTTCGAGAACCGTGAGATCGGTCACCTCCACGGCGACCACGCAGCCCACTTCGCTTTCCCCAAGGACCAGAGCGCCGAGCTGAAGAAGGCCGGACGGGTGGTCGACCATCCGCTGGGCGAGAAGTACAAAGGGCTGGCCGCCCGCCGGATCGAAGACGACCACGACGTCTGGCAGGCGATCGAACTGATGCGGCTGAATTACGACCGGATCGTAGACAGGGTCAGCGTGCCGGCCCCGTGATCTCCCTATTTACATTTCTTCTGGGCGGAGAATCCGGCGAGGGCGAAGTCATCGTTGGTGAGGAGTCCTCTGCTGGTTCCGGCCACGATTACCCGGCCTTTGCTGATCGTCGCGGCCGAAGCCTTCGAGCGCTGAACACCACCGAAAGGCAGGACGGTCCGGCCGCGGTTGAAGCTGCGGTCGGCACCTCCGCCTGAGCGGAGTCGCAGGACGCCGAAGCGGGCGCTCGAATTGGGTGACTTCCGATTACCGCCTGACACGGTCAAGCGACGGCACTTGCCGACGGTGATGTCCTGGGGCGTAAGACCTGCCGTGAAGGCGAGACCTTTATTTCCAAAACCCCTGACGAGCCGCCCTCTCGGGGTGAGCTTGAAAACTACGCCATCCATCATGCCGTGGCCGTCAGCCGCCCCGGCGAGGATCTGACCGTTTTTCAACACGGTCATGGCACTCGCAGACCGTTCGGGAGTGAACTGAGCCCTTTCGTTAAAGCGCGACCGCACCGGAAGCTTCGGCCTCGCGATTCCATCCTTGCCGAAGGACGGGTCGAGTTCGCCGTTCGGCTTCAGCCTGAGGACCACCGCATCGAAGTGATCCCGTCCGGCGATGAGGATGCGGCCGCGGTCGACCACACTGATGGCAGACCCAAGCGAGAGGTCGGTGAGGTCGAGTTTGAGGATCCCGTCGTCGTCAAACGACTGGTCGAGGGATCCGTTCGCGTTGTAGCGCGCAACGGGCAGATATTCGGATACGCCATGCTTATCGTTGGTCGTTTCCCCAGTGACCACGATCTTCCCATCGCGCTGAACGGCGGCGTCAAGAGCGACAGTGGACCGCAAGGCGTGGCCCTCGTCGAGCGAAGTGCGAACCACCCCACCCTCACCGAAGGAGGGGTCAAGATCACCGTCAGCGGTGAATCGCGCAAGTGCGAAACCAGGCCGGCCGTCCCATCCCGGCTCTTTCAGCGTGATCCCGCCTCCCGCTGCCAAAACCTTGCCGCCATGAAGCCGCGTGAGCGACTGGATCGTCATGTAGTTGCCGATGGCCCGGCCGGCATCTCCAAAGCTGCGGTCGAGCGAGCCGTTCTCCTTGTACCGGGCGAGCGCAAAGCCGAAACACTCCAGAGCCTGCGGAGGATATCCCGAGCAGTTCGAGTTACCACCGACGACGAGCCCGTTGCCGGTGCGAACGATGTCCTTCGCCGAATCGGCACTGGCCTGGAGGATCGGGATCTTCTTTTCGCCGAAATTCGTATCGCGAGAACCGTCCGCCCTCAGACGACCGATGACCACACGGCCGAAGTCGTAGTCCCACCGTCCCAGGAGAATGCGACTGCCCGAGGTGAACGCCGGCAGGCCGCCCCGGTACGAACCATCATCGGGGAAAGCGACCGCTCCACCGTCGCCGAACGAAGCATCGACGGTCCCGTCCGGCAGTACCCGGAACAGTCCGCAGCTCGGCGACCGGCCACTGACCAGGATTCGTCCTTCCGCATCGAGCTGCATTGCTTTTCCCTCGAATGGCATGGTGAAGGGCTCGGCTTCGCAGGTCACTTTGCCATCCGTTCCGAAAGTCGGGTCGATGCGCCCGTCCGGCTTGACCTTGACCACACTGGTATCCGGGGATTCATCGCCCGACAGGGCGTAGAGACCGTTGTCGGGGAGCATGAGGGTGGGCCCGGTCCAGTCGAGCTTGCCTTCGCCGAAGTCGCGGATCGTGGTGACCTTGAGGTTTCGATCGATCCTGACGAACCGGTGACTGTGATCGTCGTAGTTCGGGTCTCCCGATTCAGTCGCCCGGAAGGTCCCGTCGTTGGCCGCCTGGATGCCTCCGAGGTAGTTGATGCTTCCGCGTCCTTTCTTCACCAGGCTTCCGTCGGGGCTGACCAGGATGAGCTGCTGCGAGTCGGAAGTCGAGTCGTAACAAACCCTCGCGGTGGCGTGACAGAAGACGTTGGCCTCCAGCAATATCTGGCCAGTCGACCCGACCGCCAGTTCCTGAGTCCCGTCTTGAGCACCAAAGTCGTGGCGGAACGAACCCGCCTTGCCGAAATCACGATCGATCGAACCGTCCGCATTGAACTTCCTGACGAGGACATCCTGCCCCGGTGTACCGGTGCCGATTTCACCGGCAACGATGAACTTGCCGTTCTCGAGGTACTCGATTTCACTCCCGAACCCGACGCGGAGGATCCCCGCCTTGCCAAAGGCCTGGTCGATGCTGCCGTTCGCAAGGAAACGCACCACCACCATGGTGTCAAGGGCAGGCTCGAACGATGTGGTGACCATGAACCTGCCGTCCGGCAGGCTGTGCATGTCCTGGACATATCCACCGCGGCGGACCTGGTTGTAGTCGAGATTCGTCTGGACCCGGCCGTCTTCACCGAAGCTCTTGTCGAAAACCGGGGTGGCTCGGGCCTGTCCCCCCATGGCCAGGACCGCAATGAGGCAGGCGGAAAGGGCGACTAGTGCGAGCGAGACGCGCCAGCGGCACTGACTGACTTCCACGGAAACGGCACTGCCGGACTGGTTCATTGTTCTCCTACGTTGGCCCCGGACGAGCGCGCCGAAGCGCGTACGAGTGAAAACCCGGGTTTCGCCGAAAGTTTCTGTCGCGCTGGAAGCCGGTTCAGCTGAGGTCGTGCTCGAGCAGTTCGTTTCCCTGCTCGAGTTGGCTGCGGGTCGCTTTGCTGACCGCCGTCACTCCCGTCATCCGGTTGATCCGGGAATGAACCTCCCGGTGACTTTCTCCCGTCCTCCGGGAGATATCGGCCACCATCGTCCGGCGCTCTCCGCGCAGGCGCTCGCGGGCGGCGAAGGCTGACTCCCGCTTCGGCTCGGCGGGTGCGGCCGGCTCGGCCTTGGGCTTGATGGCCGGCCGGGCGCGGATGGTCGCTGCCCCGGTGATCGCCGAGACCGATTGCGGCGTTTCGTCGATGTCGTCGGTCGCGAAAAGCTGCATCGTGGTCTGGGCGAGGATCGCTTCGTCCAGCTCGGCCGCAGTCGAGCTCAGCATGTGGAATCCGTCGCCTGCCTCGCCCCGCTCGGGCAGTTCGTGGTCGAGTTCCTCGAGCTCGTCCTCAAGCGAAGGCGCGAGGTCGATCGCGTGGCGACGCTCCTTCTCGATCTCGAAAGCGAGCCGCTTGAGCCTTTCGTCTGCCGGCAGCAGGAGGTAACTCATCTGGCGCCGCGGACTCGGGGTCACCCGGATGAAACGGCCGACCACCTGCCGGAAGAAAAGCTCGGTGCGGGCGGCGGTCGCGTAGACGCCGACCCGGAGGCGCGGAATGTCCACACCCTCCGACACCATCAGCACGGAGACGAGCCAGCGTTTGTCCCCCGCCGAGAAATTGGCGATCCGGCGGCTGCCGTCGGGTTCGTCGCTCATCACGATCTCCGGGATCTCGCCGCAGATCATGCCCATGCGTCGGGAGATCGCCCGGGCGTGGTTCTGGTCCGAGGCGATCACCAGGCCACCGGCGTCGGGGTGCCCGCCCGCCCGGACCTCTTCAAGCTTCCGGTCGGCGTCGCGCAGGACCTCACCCATCCAGTCGCCGCCCGCGTCGAGCGCGGTTCGAAGCCGCCTTGCCGATTCGTTCGAAGGCAGCACTAGGTCGAAGTCGGCTGTCCGGATCTTGCCATCGCTCTCCCACTCCATCTCGCCGTCATAGGGCAGGAAGGTGACGGGGCGGCAGACCCGGTCGACCAGGGCCTCGGGATAGCCGTAGACGAAGTCGGCCGTACTCATTCCGTCCTCGTCATAAGCGATCCACGGAATCGCTGCATTGTCCGACCGGAAGGGCGTGCCGGAGAGGAGCAGGCGGAAGTTGGCGTGGCCGAAAGCCTTGCGTGCGCTCACGCCCCAGCTCGCCTGATCCCCCATGTGGTGGGGCTCGTCGGCGATCACCAGGGTCGGTCGCCTCGACGACGCTGCGTGCAGGGTCGGATCGGCGGCGACCGTCTGGTAGGTAACGGCGACCCCGTGGAAGTCCTCGGTCTCGGCCCCGTCGGAGTTCGGCCGGTTCGGTTCGAGGTCGATCCCGTATCGGGCGGCATCGGACGCCCACTGGCGGCAGATGTGTGTGGTCGGCCCGACCACGACCACTCGGGAGACCTGGCCGGCACTGAGCATCTGGTGCGCCACCTTGAGTCCGAAGGTCGTCTTGCCGGCCGCCGGGGTCGCCGAAGCTAGGAAACTGGATCCCCCGTGGTCATCAAGTACGGACAGGGCTTCGATCTGCCACTCCCGGAGGGGCCGGTCGTCGGGCCAGGCGGGCAGGGTGATCCGGGGTCCGGAGCCGGGGTTCGAGTAGGCGGAGGCGGTGCTCAAGGAGGGTCGAGAGTACGGGTTCGGGCGGTCGGAAAGCCGACCGCCGGCGGGGTCAGATCGAGGTCCGCCATCGCGCTATAGTGCCTCGCTTCTCACCGGTTCCGTTTCCGATCACGGAGGTCCCAAAGTGCCCGATTTCATCCTTCCCGCCGACGCTGACTACGATTCCGCGCGACTCGCCTGGAACCTCGGTGCCGACCAGCGTCCGGCCGCCGTGGCTGTCGCCCGGAACGTCGAAGACGTCAAGGAGTCTCTCGCCTGGGCCCGTGAGCGGAGACTGAAGGTGACGAACCAGACGACCGGCCACGCCGCCGAAGCCCTGCCCGGCCTCGAAGGCTCCCTGCTGATGAAGACAGAACTCCACGACGGTATGGTCGAGATCGACGCCGAGGCCCGGACCGCCCGGGTCCTGGCGGGCGCGAGCTGGGATGACGTGATCACGGCGGCGACCCCCCACGGCCTGACCGCACTCCACGGCTCGTCGCCTTCGGTCGGAGTGATCGGCTACCTGCTCGGCGGCGGGCTCAGTACCTACGGCCGGTCGCACGGCCTCGCCTGCAATTACATCGACGCTTTCGAAGTGGTCACCGAAGACGGTACCGAGCTTCGAGTCGACGCCGACACGGAGCCGGAGCTCTTCTGGGCACTACGCGGAGGTGGAGGCGGCCTCGCCGTGGTTACCGCGGTCGAGATCGAACTGCTGCCAATGGCTGAGGTCTTCGCCGGAGCGACCTTCCTGCCGATCAGCGCCGCGGCCGCGACCCTCGACGCCTGGATCAAGTGGACCGGGACGGCGAACGATTCGACCACTTCGAACTTCCGCATCATGCGCATGCCTCCGTTTGAGGAGATCCCCGAGCCGATCCGCGGCAGGGCCGTGGTCTGTGTCGATGGCGTCTCGGTCGACCAGGCGTCAGGCGAAGAGCTGGCCAGCCTGCTCGCGGAGTGCGGCGAACCGCTGATGGGTGGCTGGGGCGTTCAGCCGACCGCCGCGGTCACCCGCCTTCATGGAGATCCTGAGGAGCCGATGCCGGGCACGGGCGACTCGGCGATGCTGGGCTCCCTCGACGAAACTGCGGCCCAATCGTTCCTCACCGCGGTCGGCCCGGACGCGACGACCTCGTTAATCGTTGCCGAACTCCGGCACGCCGGCGGCCAGCTCGGGCAGCCCGCCAGGGATGCCGGTGTGCTCGACCGACTCGACGGAGAGTTCCTGCTCTTCGGCACCGGCATTGCCGCCGACCCGGGAACTACCGCGGCGACAGTCTCCGACCTGGCCAACCTGTTCGAAGCGATGGAACCCTGGACCGGCGAGACCAAGTTCGTCAACTTCGCCGGCGCCGACTGTGAATTCGACAACTGCTTCCCGCGCGAAGCGGTCGACCGGCTCCGCCTCGTATTCGACCAGTACAGCCCGCAGCGGCTCTTCCTCGACTCGCGCGCGATCGACAACTAGAAACGGGCAGTCTGGCTTCGCCCACTCAGAGGTATCGGCCGGCGGCTCGGGCGGCAGCCTCGCCGTAGGAACCGTCGAAGAGGATCGCGTGGATCAGGAGTGGCTGGATCTGCCAGAGCTCGACCCGTTCCTGATGGTCCGGGGCGAGCGGAAACTCCTCGCGGTACGCCCCCATGAAACGGTCGGACGGGGCACCGAAGAGGGCGAGCATCGCCAGGTCAAGCTCGCGGTGGGCGCCATGCGCGGCTGGGTCGATCAGCCAGGGCCGACCGTCAGCCCCGACCAGGACGTTGCCCGACCAAAGGTCGCCATGGGTCCGCGCCGGCGGCTCGGGCGGTCCGGTGAACTCCTCGATCCGTCCGCACAGCTTTCCGATGCCGGCAGCCTGTTCGGAGTCGATCGCGGCGCAGTCGAGCGCCTGCGCGACGAGGCCCTCGAGGCGGCGCGCATAGCAGGGGCCGAACCCGTCCCTGGTGTCCTGATCGACGAAATTTCCGAGGCTGACTGGGCCGACCATCAGGTCGCCCTCTGGTGCTCCGTCAGGAAGCGTGCCGAAACCGTCGGCCTCCTGCCGGTGGATCCGGGCCAGGCCCTGACCGAATGTGGCCTCACCGGCTGAATCGAGCCGCCCGCCCGGTTCGATCCATCCGAGCAGCAGCCCGGGCTGGTCTCCCGGCACTACTCCGAGGACTTTCGGCACTGGCAGCTCGCCGACCGCGGCCAGCCACTCGAGTCCGGCGGCCTCGACTTCAAACTCTCGCGCCGGTGCGCCAGGCCGGCTCTTCAGGAAAGCCTCCGTCCCGTCGCCCAGCTTCAACTTCCAGGCCTGGTTGATGTCTCCGCCCGCGCAGGCGGCCACGTCCTCCAGCCGGCTGCCCGCGACCCGGGCCGCAGCCTCGAACAGACCCGGCGATTCACCGGTCTCCCGTCCGCAACTTTCCTTCATCTCCATCCCTTGAAGATTAAACCCGTCACCGGCGTTACCGGTTCGTTTACGCCACCGGCTCCGGGATTCGCGATCATCCGGGCATGAGCCTGCGCGCAATCCGCATCGAATCCGGCAGCGGCCTCTCGGCGACCTTCGTCCCGGAAGCCGGAATGATCGGGGTGTCCCTGCGCCACGAAGGCGAAGAACTCCTCGGCCAGCGCCGCGGGCTCGAGAGTTACGTCGAGTCGGGCAAGACCATGGGCCTGCCGATCCTCTACCCGTGGGCGAACCGGCTGTCGCGGAACGAGTACGAGTTCGGCGGCCGGGCGGTCAGGATCGAACCGGATGCTTTCGGAGTGCGTCGCGACGACAACGGCCTCGCGATCCACGGAACCCTGGCGGCGTCCCCGCTCTGGATCATCGAAGACGCTTCGGCCGGGGACCAGCGGGAGGACGCGCGGCTGGCCGCCTCGCTTGACTTCGGCGCCCACCCCGAGCTGCTGGCGAGCTTCCCTTTCCCCCACCGCCTCGAACTCGAGATGAAGATCGAGGGTGAAACGCTCACCGTGACGGCCACCGTGGTCAACACCGGCGACGGACCGATGCCCCTGGCCTTCGGTTTCCATCCTTACCTGAGCCTGCCCGGAGGGGACCGCTCGAGCTGGCAGATCGAGCTGCCGGCCCGGAAGGCCCTCGAGTTCGACGAGCGCGGCATCCCGACGGCCGGGGGGAACAGCCTCGAAGCCGGCACCGAGACCCTCGGCGACCGGTCGTGGGACGACGGCTTCACGGGTATCGAAGCGGGCGCCGGGTTCTCGGTGGCCGACGATCGCCGCCGCATCACCGTGCGGCTCGACCGGGGCTACGGCGCCGCCCAGATTTTCGCGCCGGCCGGCGAGGACGTGGTCTGTTTCGAGCCGATGAAAGCCCCGACCGATGCCCTGGTCAGCGGTCGTGACCTGAACTCGGTCGAACCAGGCGAATCGGACGTCTCCCGGTTCACGATCAGCATCAGCCCGGCCGGAGAGCCGACGGAGAACGAGATCCGGGACCCCGGGTACCGGCTCGGCCGGGAGAACCCGGCCAGCGAGGTCCGGCGGGTCGCCCACAGCCGGGTCGAGTCGGCGCTGAAGAACCTGCGCTCCTCCGATCCGGCGGCCCGGGCCGATTCGATCCACGAAGCACGCAAGGACATTAAGAAAATGAGGGCCGTGCTGCGGCTCGTCCGGGAGAACGTCGGCAAGGAGACCTTCCGGACCGAGAACCGCCGGTACCGCGACGCCGCCCGGCTGCTCTCCGAGTCGCGCGACAGCGAAGTCCTGGTCGAGACGGTCGAAGCCCTGATCGCCTCGCAACCGGACCAGGCGGCCGCGGCCGCTCCGCTGATCGCCGAGCTCGAAGCGCGACGCGACCGGGACCGGGAATCGGGCGGCCCGGCGATCGACTCCCGCCTCGAGCGGGCGGCAAGAACCATCGAGGAAGGCGGGCGCCTGATCGATGACTGGAACCTCTCCGAATCCGACTGGCAGCTCTTCGCCGGCGGCCTGCGGCGGACCTATCGCGACGGGCAGCGGCGGCTCGAGGACGTTGAAGCCGAAGCGACGTCGGCCACCGTCCACGAGTGGCGTAAACGGGTCAAGGACCTCTGGTACCAGCTGCGGCTGCTGCGCAATTCCTGGAAGGAGGGGTTGAAGGCGCCGGTGAAGGAGATCGGGCACCTGGCCGAGCTGCTCGGCTCCTACAACGACCTCTCGGTCCTGCTCGACGAACTCGAGACCGGTCACGCCACGGATCCGTCGGTTGCCGGACTGAAAGCGATCGCGATCGCCCGCCAGATCGAGCTGCTCGACGAGGCCCTGCCCCTGGGGCGACGGGTGTACGCCGAGAAGCCGCGTCAGTTCACCGACCGGATCGGCGCGTACTGGTCGATCTGACCTGCCCGGCCGGGGAGATTCGTTTCCGGCCCGGCCGACGGGTACTCTCCCTCCATGCCTTTCAAACACGACAAAGATCTGGAAAAGCGCGAAGCAGACCGGGCGGTTGATGAAGCCGGCGGTGGCGAAGCGGAAGGTTTCGAGCAGTCGGAGAAAGAACTGATCGAGCAGGCCGAAAACTTCGATCAGGGCCGCAATCCCAAATACGACGCCGGCAAGGTCGAAGCCGAACGCGCCGGCTCGACTTACGGCGAAGCCGACGAAGAGCACTCGAGCGAACAGAAAGACACGGACCGCTGAGGTGCCGGAGGGCCAGGCGCCGGTAGCGATCGTCGGGGCCGGCCTGGCCGGACTCAAGTGTGCGCTCGAGCTCCAGGAGCTCGGAATCGATTTCAGGATCTACGAGGCCTCGGACGGGGTCGGAGGCCGGGCCCGCACCGACACCGTCGACGGTTTTCAGCTCGACCGCGGTTTCCAGGTCCTGCTGAACGCCTACCCGGAAGCCAGGAAGACGCTCGATTATGACGCCCTTCAGCTGGGCTCGTTCGTCCCCGGAGCCCGCGTTCGCATCAAGGATTCATTCGCCAAGTTCGCCGATCCCCTGCGGTCGCCACGCTCGGCACCGGCCGCCGCCGTCTCGCTCGTCGGCAACCTGGCCGACAAGTTCCGCGTCGCCCGGATGTGGCGGGACCTGACTTCGACCGATCCCCGGGAGATCTTGCTCCGGCCGGAAAAGAGCGCGATTTCATCGCTGGAGGAACGTGGCTTCACCACCGGGATGATCGAGGACTTCTTCCGGCCTTTCTTCGGCGGTGTCTTCATCGACCCCGACCTGGAGACCTCGAGCCGCCTGATGGAGATCTTCTTCCGCTGCTTCTCCACCGGAGACACCTCCCTGCCGGCCGGCGGCATGGGCGCAATTGCCGACCAGATGGCCGCGCGGCTTCCCGAAGGCTCGGTCAGGTTCGGTCAGCGGGTGACCGCGGTCGAAGCCGAGGCGATCGAACTCGACGACGGCAGCCGTGAAGAAGCCGCTGCGGTGGTCGTCGCCACGGAAGAAAGCGCCGCTGCCGGTCTGTGCGGGCTGCCCGCCCCGGTTGGAAGCCGGACCACGACCTGCCTTTATTTCGATGCGCCGGAAGCCGAGATCAACGGAGGCTGGCTGATCCTCTCTCCTTCCGGCAAGAGACCGATCAACGAAGTCGCCGTCCCCAGCTCGGTCGCCGATGGCTACGCACCAAACGGACGGTCGCTGGTCGCGGTGAGTGTGGTTGGCCCGGAAACCGACCGCGCCGACCTGCACGAATCGGTCATCACCCAGCTCAGTGACTGGTTCGGCGAGACGGCCGTCTCCGGCTGGCGGCACCTCAAGACTTACCGCATCGAACACGCACTTCCGGCCTTCAGGCCCGGGCGGCAGCAACCCGATGGCGAATCACCGCTGCTCGCCTCCGGTGTCTTCATCTGCGGCGACCATCGCGAGACCCCTTCCATTCAGGGTGCGCTGGTCTCCGGCCGCAAGGCGGCAGGCGCCGTTTCGAAAGCACTCGGTGCGGACCAGGCCGTGGGAACCGGATGATCGTGAATCCGGCAACCCGCCTGCTCAACTCCCTGCCGGTCAACCGGGATAAGCTCGGTGAATGACATCTTCCGCTTACGATTTCCTGGTTCGTCGCGACGACCTGCGGCAAGGCACGATCCGGCCGGCGCCCGCCGCCGACGAGATCGATCTCGCCCCCGGTCAGGCGCTCCTGAGGATCGACAACTTCTCGATCAGCGCCAACAACGTCACCTATGCCGCCTTGGGCGACGCGATGAATTACTGGGAGTTCTTCCCTTCGGGCGAAGCCGAGTTCGGCCGGGTGCCGGCCTGGGGTTACTGCGAGGTGGTCCGGTCCGAGCACGACGACCTGCCCGTCGGCAAGAGGATCTACGGATACATGCCGATGTCCACGCATTTCGTGGTCGAACCGACCGGCGTCTCCTCTTCCGGATTCGTCGACGGCGCCGACCACCGCTCCGCGCTTCCGGCGGTCTACAACCGCTACGGCTACACCACGCCCGAAGAAGGTGACGGCGAGTCCCGCGAGCCTTACGTCGCCCTGTTCGGACCGCTCTTCTTCACCTCCTGGCTGCTCGCCGACGAGATCGTGGAGGAGAAGTTTTACGGGGCCACCCGCCTTCTCTGCTCGAGTGCTTCCAGCAAGACGGCACTCAGCCTGGCCTTCATGCTCAAGCGCGATCACAGCGAAACGATCACCCTGGTCGGACTCACGTCAGCCGGCAACAAGGGCTTCGTCGAAGGCACCGGTTTCTACGACGAAGTTGTCACCTACGACGACCTCGATCAGCTCGATCCGGCGGTAGCGAACGCCTACATCGATTTCGGTGGCAGCGCCGACCTGCGTGGTCGCATCCACAACCGGTTCGGTGAGAACCTGCTCGCCGACACGGTCGTCGGTGCGGCCGACTGGGAGGAGCTCGCGCCCGACCCGGACGCCGAACCGCTGTCCGGCCCGAAGCCCGGCTTCTTCTTTGCGCCGAACCGCGTCGCCAAGCGGAACGAAGATTGGGGAGCCGCTGAACTCCGGCGGAAGATCGCCAATGATCAGGAAGCCTTCATCGATTCAAGCAAGGACTGGATGACAATCCGCACCGGAAACGGGCCGGAGGACATGCAGCGAACTTTCGGCGAGTTTCTCGACGGCAACGTCGATCCCGCCGAAGGCTGGAACATCACGCCCTGACCCTCCGGCATTCACCGGAGGGTCAGAACGGGTGAATCAGCTACCGAGGATGTGGCCCACGGTGTCGGGGTTGAAGGGCTCGGTGCCCTTGACCACGTGGAGCTCGGAAAGCGCGGGCACGTTGGCCCGCAGGTAGTTGAGCTCCTTCGGCAGGTTGCCGACGCCGTTCGATCCGGCGGCCGGTGCGAACTGCAGGGTGCTGAGGACGCCGAAGGCCTCGCCCTTGTCGTTGAGGAATCCGCTGCCGGAGTCACCGGGGATCCCGGGGGTGACGGTCATGACGTTGTGGCTCCAGCCACTGGCTTCGTTCTGAAGCACGATTCCCTGCTTCGGACTGAGCTGTTTGACGCCCCCACGCAGCGACGAATTGCCGTACGAGTAGACGGTCGAGCCAAGGCCGCCGGTGCCGCCGACCGCGGTCGGTCCGCCGAAGCCCGGCACTGAGGGATTGATCTTGCCGACGTCGGCCGGATCGATCCGGATCAGCGCGAAGTCGTTGTAGGCGCAGGTGTCAACATCGGTCTCGCCGAGAGCCTGCATGCGGTTCCAGGAGCTGTAGGCAAGATGGCCCGGCTGTGAAGCACCGGTGACCTCTACCGCGGTGCCGGTCGGCAGCGACGCTGAGTCGCATCCGTCGGTCTCAGTCGCTGCGCCGGTACCGGCGCAATGGGCCGCCTGGCCGAGGAAGACCTGTGAGCCGTCTTCGAAGACGAAGTTGGACGTGCACTGGGCGCCTTCAGTGAAGACCTGGACGCCGGGGTGGACCGGAGCCTGATCAGCCGGCGCCCAGGCCGATGCGGAGGACGGGACCAGCATCACCGCCAGAACCGAGAAGCAAAGCGCGAGGAAAATAGGGACATTTAAGTATTTGGGTGAACTCATGCGTAGCCCCTACCCGTCCCGGGCAACTCTTGAACATCGAGGTATTTTATTTAAACGTCGGGGTACGCAAACCCTCGATTGTTCGGTATATCCAGTGAGTTCCTCAAGACCCGAGGCTCGCCTCCAGATTGGTCTCGGGGACACTGGCCAGAGCTCTGCTCACGGGGCAGCTGGCCTTGGCTTCTTTCGCCTTTTCGATGAAACCGGCTTCATCGATTCCGGGCACCACGCCAACCGTCTTCAAGTCGATCTGCGCGATCGTCGGCGCACCGTCGACCAGGCGCAGCTGAACCGAAGCATCGGTCTTTATTGAGTCCGGAGGAGTTCCGGCCTCAGCGAGAATGCCGGAGAGGGCCATCGAAAAGCACGATGAATGAGCCGCTGCGATCAGCTGCTCGGGATTTGCGCCGGGGCCGTCCTCGAATCGGGACTTGTACGAATACTCACCGGTGATCGAGTCACCGGCCGCGAAGGTTCCCGAACCGCCTTTGAGGTCGCCTTGCCACTCTGCGTTTCCTTTTGCTGCCATCTGAGCCTCCTGTTTTGCCTTTTGGGGGATTGCTCTCTGTTTCTTGCAGATCACTGGCGACATTACCCACCCGGCTCCACCGGCAAAAAGGGTCCAGCCGATACCCATCTGCGAAATGGAGGGTCTGAGCGACCGCGACGTGACGGCGGCCACTCGGCCGGACTAACATGCGCGGCATGGATCGTCGAATAGTCACTCTGATCAGTGCCTCTGCCCTGCTTGCGGCCATCGTGGTCGTCGTACTTGTCGCCGGAGGCGGCTCGGACGAAAGCGGCGGAAGCGCGAACTGCCCGGAGGTCTCGAAGGACACGAAGACGAAGCCGACGATCGGCGCCTGCGAAGGCACCCCGCCGACGGCGCTGGAGTCGATCGACGTCGTCGAAGGCGACGGTGCCGAGGCGAAGTCCGGCGACAAGCTTTCGATGCAGTACGTCGGCACGATCTATGACACCGGCAAGGAGTTCGACGCGTCCTGGGACCGCGGTGAGCCCTTCGACTTCGACCTCGGAGCCGGCAACGTGATCAAGGGCTGGGACCAGGGCATCGAAGGCATGAAGGTCGGTGGACGGCGCGAGCTGATCATCCCGCCCGACCTCGGTTACGGCCCGGCGGGCCAGCCCCCGTCGATCCCGGCCAACGCCACGCTGGTCTTCGTGGTCGACCTGCTCGACGTCAAGTAGGAAACGCCTCCGCAGTGCGGAGAAAAGTTTTCCCAGTAGTGGAAGGAATCCATGAAACGCGCCTCACTTTTTATCCTCGTGGTGCTGTTGCTGGGAGCATTCACCGCGGCGTCAGCCTCGGCCGAAAAGAACGATGTCAAGTTCTGCAACGTGACGGACAACGGGCTCATCATCACCGCTGGAGCAAACCCCCCGTCTTACCCGAAAACGAAGTGTCGGTTCGCCTGGGCTACGCTGAAGAAGCTCCGAGCCAAGATCGACCGGATCGGCAATCCGGGGTGGCGCTTCCATGTGTTCGTGCGCGGACAACGCCTGAGATGCCTGTCTTTTACCCAGAAGAACAAGGACTACTTGGCTTGTGGGAACGACCGGCGCTTCGTGGCCTACGTGAGCCGGAAGGACTGATCAGTGAGTGAGCCAGCGAAGACCCCGTCGGCGTCTCCGTCCCCCGGTTTCTATCCGGACGGCCAGGGCGGCCAGAAGTGGTGGGACGGCGAACGATGGGTTGACCACCAACCTCCAGTGGACGCCCGGAAGGCAAAGCTCGACAGCGATCTCGAGCACTACGTCAACCAGGGCTACAGGATCGAATCTCGAACCGACTACCAAGCCGTGATCGTGAGCGGAAGGCCCGTCAACCACATCCTTCACCTGATACTCACGCTCGTCACCTTTGGCCTTTGGGGAATCGTGTGGCTGGCCATTGCGTTAACCGGTGGCGAAAAGCGCCGCGTGATCTCGGCCTAGTCCGGATAAGCCTTCGTGCAGTCCTTCACCGGCGAGCCGGGTCTCCCGGCAACGAGCAGGTCGACATGCTGCCCCTGGCATTCGGGGGTTCCAATCGGAGCGCAAACCGGTAATGGTCTGGTCATGGACAAAGACCAGACTTTCGTGATCGTCGGGGCCAGCCTCACCGGGGCAAAGGCCGCCGAAGAACTGAGGGAGCGGGGATTCGACGGCCGGGTCATCCTGCTCGGTGCCGAGCCGGAGCGGCCGTACGAGCGGCCGTCGCTCTCCAAGGACTTCCTGCGCGGCGAGGCCGACGGCAAGCCGTACGTCCACGAGGAGGGTTTCTACGCGGAGAAGAACATCGACCTTCGCACCGGGGTCACGGTCACCGCGATCGATCCGCTCGGGTCGAGCGTGACGGTCGACGGGTCCGAGGAGATCGGGTTCGACCGGCTGCTGATCGCCACCGGAGCCGAGCCCCGCCGGCTCGACCTGCCCGGGGCCGGCCTCGACGGAGTGGTCTACCTGCGGACGGTCGCCGACTCCGAAGCCCGCGGCCGGCGATTCGGCGACGGCGTGCGGGTAGTGGTGGTCGGAGCCGGCTGGATCGGTTCCGAAGTGGCCGCTTCAGCCCGGCAGAAAGGCTGCGACGTGACCATGATCGCGCCGGAAAGCGCACCGCTGGAACGGGTGCTCGGCCCCGAGCTCGGCAAGGTCTACCTGGACGTGCACGAAGATCACGGCGTGCGCTTTCTGGCCGGCACAGGGGTGACTGGATTCCTGGGATCGGGTTCGGCCGAAGCGGTACTGACCGATTCGAATGAACGGATCGAGGCCGATCTGGTCGTGGTCGGGGCCGGGGTCCTGCCGCGAACCGCCCTGGCCGAAGCGGCCCGCATCTCCACCGACAACGGCATCCTGACCGGTGCCTCGCTCGAGACGGAAGCACCCGGAATCTTCGCCGCGGGAGACGTCGCCAACGCGTTCCACCCGTTCTACAACCAGCGGATCCGCGTCGAGCACTGGGCCAACGCGCGCCGCCAGGGCGCCGCCGCCGCGCGCTCGATGCTCGGTGAGCCGGTCGAGTTCGACGAGATCCCCTACTTCTTCTCCGACCAGTACGACGTCGGCATGGAGTACGTCGGCTACGCGCCCGAATCCGACGGCATCGTCTATCGCGGCGACGTCGACACCCGCGAGTTCATCGCCTTCTGGGTGAAGGACGGCCAGGTGGTGGCCGGCATGAACGTCAACGTCTGGGACGTGAGCGATCCGATCCGCGACCTGATCCGATCACGCAATGAGGTAGATGCCGGACAGCTCGCAGATTCGGAAGTCGACCTGGTAACGCTGGCCGGCTAGAAGCGTTCTTTGCGGATGGTCGCCTTGCGGCCCTTGATCCGGCTCGAGCGCATCCGCTTGATGATGCCGTCGGCGGCATCGGTCGGTACATCGACCAGCGAGAAGTTCTCCTTGATCTCGATGCTGCCGATCTGCTTGCCGCTGAGACCGCCTTCGTTGGCGATCGCCCCGACCAGGTCGCGCGGAGCGACGCTGGCGCTATTGCCGACGCTGAAGAAGAGTGTGGTGTGCTCCCCCACGGGCTTGCTGCCCCTGGGATTCTTGCCTTTGTAGCCGCGCGGAGGGACGCCATTCGGCCGACTGCCGTTGCCGTTGGCACCCTTGCCGCCCTTGCCCTTGGCACCGGCCGGCGGAATCTCGCGTTCGTCGATCTCGAGACCCGAGTTTTCGTGGGCCAGCTTCGCAGCCGCGGCGGCGATCTCAATCGCTTCGAGCCCGCCCGCTCCGGCCAGCGACTCGACCAGTTCCCGGAAGGGCGCCATCGCCTTGGCGGCGGCCGGCGTCTCGCTCGCGGCGATAACGGAATCGCGCAGCGCCGACCTTGTGGTTTCGAGGCGCTTCGCCTTGAGTTCGGCCACGGTGGGGAGCGGGACGATCTCGATCTGGCGTCCGGTCAGGCGCTGGATCGCCTTGATGTTCCGTTGCTCGCGAGGCTCGGCGACCGTGATTGCGATGCCTTCCCGGCCGGCCCGGCCGACGCGGCCGATGCGGTGGACGTACTGCTCGGGCGCGGTCGGCAGCCCGTAGTTGAAGGCATGCGTGAGGTGGTCGACATCGAGACCACGGGCCGCGACGTCGGTGGCAACGAGGATCGTGGTCGAACCGGCGCGCAGGCGGCCCATTGCCCGGTCGCGCTGCTCCTGAGTCATGCCGCCGTGAAGGGCGTCGGCGCGGTGGCCACGCTTGGCCAGCGTCTCGGTGAGGCTGTCGACCTCGTGCCGGGTGCGGCAAAAGACGATCGCCGACTTCGGTTGTTCGAGTTCGAGGACCCGCCCGAGGGCTGCCGGCTTGTTCTGCCGATTGACCAGGTGCGCGGTCTCCCTCACGACGGGAGCTTCGCCCTCTTCGACGGCTTCGGCCTCGATGCTGATGCGGACCGGATCGTCCAGGTGCTTTTTGGCCATCGACGCGATCCGCGGCGGGATCGTCGCCGAGAAAAGCATCGTCTGCCGCTTTTCGGGAATCGCGTCCAGGATCGCCTCGAGTTCGTCGGCGAAACCCATGTCGAGCATCTCGTCGGCTTCGTCGAGCACCAGGACTTCCAGGTGGTTTACCCGCAGCGAGTTGCGGCGGATGTGATCGAGCGCGCGGCCAGGGGTGGCGACGACGACATCGACTCCGCGCTTGAGGGGGCCGAGCTGTTTGTTGATCGGCTGACCGCCGAAGACGGCGAGGATCCGGGCGCCGACGCCGAGCCCGTAGGCCTGGGTCGCTTTGGCCACCTGGATCGCGAGCTCGCGGGTCGGGACCAGGATCAGCGCGGACGGCTGGACATCGCCGTTGCCGCGCGACAAACGCTCGAGCACTGGCAACGCGAAGGCGGCCGTCTTGCCGGTGCCCGTGGCGGCCTGCCCGAGCAGGTCACGGCCGGCGATCAGCGGCGGGATCGCTTCATTCTGGATCGGTGTCGGCTCGCTGTACCCGAGTCCCTCGACGGTTTTCAGCAGCGATGGAGAAAGGCCAAGACCCTCGAAGCCGTTCGGCGATTCAGAGGGCAGCTCGTCGGAAGAAGCGCTTTTCAGGGCAGCAGGATATGCAGGAGTCACGGGGGCCTAACGGGGAGAGGGGGTGAAATCAGCCGCTGAAGCGGCCACGAGGGACCATCCAAGGTAACAGTTGGGCCTAAACAAATAGGGTTCCGCGCGTGGACGTGATCGACGAACTGCTCGCAAACAACCAGAATTTCGCGGAATCGCTGCCGGATAAGCATCTCGATGTGGCGCCGCGACGGCGTCTCGCGATCGTCACCTGCATGGATTCGCGGCTCGACGTATTCCAGGCCCTCGGACTCGAACACGGCGAGGCGCACATCCTGCGCAACGCCGGCGGCGTCATCACGGACGACGTGATCCGGTCCCTGGCCGTCTCCCAGCGCCGTCTCGGCACCGAGGAGATCATGCTGATCCACCACACCGACTGCGGCATGCTGAAGATCACCGACGACGGCTTCCGGGCCGAGCTCCAGAACGAGACCGGCGTCGCCCCGGCCTTCGCGATCGAGTCCTTCGCCGATCTCGATTCCGACGTGAAGCAGTCGATCCTGCGGGTCCGCCGGTCCCATTTCCTGCTTCACAACGACCGCGTGCGCGGGTTCGTCTACAACGTGGACAACCACCAGCTGCGCGAAGTCACAGTCGAGAGCTGACTCCGGACAGCCAGGACTCAGGCAGCGAGTTCTTTCCTGCGGTTGATCCGGCGCTGGGTCAACATCGCGATCACCGCGAGGACCGCGACACCGGCGCCGTAGACCAGGGTGGTCGAACGCAGGCCGAATGATGTGCTGCTGGCGAAGCCGGCGATCACAGCGGGCACGCTGAAGGCCATGTAGGAGATGACGAAGGCCACGGCGAAAAGTTCGCCGCGCTCGTCCGGCAGGGCGAGGTCCGCAAGAGTGCCGAAGGATCCGAGCGCCGCGGCCCCGAAACCGACCCCGGCGACGACCGTACCGGCCGCCGCAAGCAGGGGCAGGTTGAGCTCGACCGCGACCAGCGTCACCACGAGCCCGGCCGTCAACAGGATGGCGGCAAGGTTGAGGACGCGCTCGATCAACCAGCCCCGCAACAGGAACGCGGTCAGGGCCCCGGTGCCGCAGAGCAGGGTGACCACGAGGCCGCCGACCAGGTGGCTGGCCACGCCGAACACCGAGGCGGCGACCGAGGGACCGAGCGAGAGGTAGATGCCACCCAGGGCCCAGCTCGAAGCGAGGATCGGGACCAGGGCATAGACCTGCGGCCGGATCCGCTCCGGAATGCCGACCCGCGGCTTGAGCGACCCGCGGGCGCCCGGCTTTCGGGATGAAGTTTCGGGCATGAAAGCCACGATCGTGGCCGCGGCGACCATGCCCGCCAGCAGCAGGGCGAAGACCAGGTGGGTCGGAGCCGGTGCGTACTGGACCAGCGCCCCGCAGCCGAGAGCGCCGATCGCCAAGCCACCCAGCGGGGCGACGCCGCTGACCAGGCCGGCCCGGCCGGGAGCGTGCGGTGGGTTGAGGTCGACCAGGCTCGCGCCGAGCGTGGTCATCGCGGCACCCGTGGCGATTCCCTGCAGGACCCGGGCGATCGAGAGTGTGGTGAGGTCACCGGCCGTGATGAAGAAGATCAGGGCTACGGTTTCGAGCGCGATCGCGCCGGCAAGTACGGGGCGGCGGCCGATGTAGTCGGAGAGGGCGCCGACTACGAGCAGAGAGCCGACCAGGCCGACCACGTAGATCGCGAAGACGAAGGTGAGCGCGGTGGCGGAGAAGTCCCAGGCCTCCTGATAGACCACGTAGAGCGGTGACGGCGCCGCCGAGGCCGCCGTGAAGACAACGAAGATCGCGGCGATTGCGGCGAAGGCCGTCGGCTGCGACAACCGGGCCCTGGCGGGCCCGGCTCGACGGGTAGCGGTGGTTGTTGCGGTGGACGAGTCCATATGAACTTCACCGGAACGATATTCAAGCCGCCGGGTCGGCCGATCTGATCGGTCGCAATCCGGTTACGGTCGGCTCGGCGGCCTCGTGGAGCAGTTTGGCCATGTCCCCGGCGATCGCCGGCCACCCGTATCGGGCGGTGGCCTCGCGGCGACCGGCGAGGCCACGGCGCGAGCGCTCTTCGCCGTCATCGACGGCGTCGACGATTGCCGCAGTCAGGGCCGACTGGTCATCCGGCGGAACCAGCCATCCGGTTCGGCCGTCTTCAATGATCGCCTTCGGCCCGAAGCGGTCCACAGCGATCGGCGGCAGCGCGCAGGCCATGCCTTCAACCAGGACCAGGCCGAACTGCTCGCGGACCGAAGCCAGCACCTGGGCATCGGCCACGTTGAAGAAGTCGGAGAGTCCCGCGTGGTCGTGCCATCCGGCGAGAAAGACATGACTTGCGCCGGAGGCCGCGATCGCGTCGATCGGATGTTCACCCTCCCACTCAGCGGGATGACCGCCCACCAGGACCAGGGCAATCGGGCGGCGAGCCCGTTGGCGGGCCTGCTCGAATGCCCGGACCATCAGGCCGAGACGCTTGACCTCGGTGAAACGCCCGACCGCGACCAGGACGACCGCTTTGTCGAGCACGGCGACTTCCTTCGCTGAATAAGAAACGCTGCCGGCGGGTTCTCCCGGCTTCCATCCCTGGGGATCCTCGACCAGGTGCCGGTGCCAGAAGTCACCGCGGTCGAGCACCTCGGGTTTGAAGATCTCCGGATCGAATCCGTTCGGTACGGCCGTGAACTTCTCTTCGTCGACCATGAGCAGAGCCGCGGCGGTGGGAATTTCTTCCAAAGTCTGCATGATCAGCCTCGAGCTCGATCCCGCCCATCGGCGCATGCGGCGGGCCCACGACTCGGCGTGCGCCCAGGTTTCCGGCGGCCCGGCGGCGATCCGCTCCAGCATTGCCAGTTCAGTCCCGTGCAGATGACTGAAGACCGGTACGTCTGGCGCAACCCGGGCCGCCGCTTCGTTCATCGGGGTGAGGTGATGGAGGTGGAGCGCATCCATGCCGGCGGCGTCCGCTTTTTCCATGGCCCGGGACCAGGCGTGAACCTGGGCGCTGTATTCCTCGTCGCCGAGCCTGGCAAAGCAGCGGTCCGGGGCGCCCGGCCGGTCTTCGTAAGAAGGATGCATCGGAGCGTCGCCACGGTCGAAGTCGACCACTCGGGGATCGAGCCCGGCATAGAAAGTCCTCGCGTCACCCAGCCCGGAGCCCAGCGAACCGGCAAGGAGCGTTACGTCGCAATCATGTTCAGGCAAATAGGTGGCCAGGTCCCGGGCCACCTGAGCCGACCCCCCGCGGGGAAAGAAGAGGATTGCGGAGAGAACATGCATGCAACCAGGTTACTAACCTGTGAACTTCCTGCTCCGGCCCTCATGATCGGCCAAACCTGCTACCTGCGCGGGAGGAAGGCCAGCGCCGTGGAGACCGGGCGCCCTCCGGGGATTTCCGTTCCGTCACCCTCGCGGGGCACATTGACGAGTTGCCCGCCCCTGATCATGGAGGCCGATCCACCGCCATCCAGGTTGAGGGCCGACGCCGCCCCCAGCTCGAGCATCTGGGCCGCAAGTTCGTCCATAGTCAGGCCGGCTTCGCGCTCGGTGCGGCCGTCGGTCACCACTGCCAGGAGGCTGCCGTCCCTGATCCCCAGGGCCGCCCGGGGATGCCGGCCCTGCGTGATGTCGGAGTCGAACTGCCCGGAACCGGCCGAGAAACCCTCCCGCGTCCGATCAGCCGGCCGGCCGGCGGCGACGAGCATCGGGCCGGCCTGAAGCAGATCTCCCGCGAGGTTTTCGGGCAACTGGTCGCGAGGCGCAATCGTCACCTTGCCTCCCGCCGAATGGATGCAGGCACGCCGTGCACCCCAGGGAACGTCGAAGGGCACCGAGGCACACTGTTCTCCAACCGAACGAAGCTCGCCCAGCGGCATCCCGCTGAGCAGCGGGTCGGTCGGAGCCTGAGGTTCCCGGATGTAGAACCCGCCCACGAGGGCCTCCTCGATGCGCTCCTGCCCACACCACTGAAGCAGCGACATCGCCGCGGGCAGGGAGGCGACCCGCAATTCGAAATCCTCGATCGGATACTCAGACACCTGGACGGTGGTTTGAAGGCCGTCGCCGTGGCTCAGGATCATGCGGCGATGCTAGACGCCACGGGCGGCGACCGGGCAGCCTCGAGATACTCTGAGCCTTACACCTTGCTCTCGAGGACCTCGGACACCGGCCGATCTTACGTTTCAGGCAGATAGGCTGCGGCGCATGGAAGAAGACCGCGTACGCGTCACCGTCGAGGACCATGTCGCCGAAGTCGCCCTGGTGCGCAGCGACAAACACAACGCGCTGGACGGGGACATGTTTTTCGCGATCGCGGCCGCGGCCGAACGGCTTGCCTCTGAACCTGGCCTGAGAGCGGTCGTCCTCCACGGCGAAGGCCCGAGCTTCTGCTCGGGGATCGACGTCGGCTGGCTCGCCGGCGGCCAGGCCGAAGGCTTCGGCGAGAACGCGATCAAGCGTGATGACTTCGGCGCGAACCTTTTCCAGCGTGTGTCCACAGCCTGGATCGAAGTGCCGGTCCCGGTGATCGTCGCGATCCACGGCAACTGCCTCGGCGGTGGACTGCAGATCGCGCTCGGCGCCGACATCCGCCTGACCACGGCAGACGCGAAGTTGAGCATCCGTGAAGTCCACTGGGGCCTGGTGCCCGACATGGGCATCACCGCCTCCCTGCCGCGCCTGCTTTCGCTCGATCAGGCCAAGGAACTGACTTTCACCGGCCGTGTGATCAGCGGCGAAGAAGCCGTGAGCCTGGGCCTCGCCACCCGGGTCGAAGCCGACCCACTCGCCGCGGCGCGCGAACTGGCAGCCGAGATCGCCGGCCGGTCCCCGGACGCGGTCCGATCGGCCAAGCAACTCTTCGACACCACCTGGCCGAAGTCAGACAAGACTGCCCTGGAACTCGAATCGGAACTTCAGATGAAGCTGATCGGATCACCAAACCAGATGGCCGCCGTCATGGCCGGAGTGACCAAAGAACCGCCAGAGTTCACCGATCCGTGACGGTTACCCGGGCCATCGAAGTCATCGACTGGTAGTAGATGTCCCGGCCCCACCCAGGGGCGGGAAACAGGAACGCCTGACTGGGTGAAGGTATGTCGACCCGGCCCTTGTCAATACCCGTGTCGAGGTCGAGCACCACGAGCTGGTCGTATCCGATCGGCTTCGAGTGCTTGCGGACAACGGCCGCCCGCCCCATGAACCTGAGCACCGGCCGGATCGCACGCCGCAAATGCGGCTGCCTCAGCAACGGCAGATCTCGCCAGTCCTGGACCACGAGCTCGCGGGTGTCCGGATAAAGGATCAGATGGCCGGCGTGGGCGAAGTCATCGCGCCGCCACAAAGGTTCGAGTTCGTCGCCGACCAGCTTCCGGGCGGTCAGCACGGCGTTGCCGGCGTCGTAGCCGATGACCACGCCGTTCACCGGGTCCCAGGCCGGCGGGTTCGATTCGGTCCCGTAAGGCAGTCCGCTTATCTCGACGGAGCGGATTGTGTCGGCGTCGTCACGCCGCGCCCACCAGAGGCGGACGGGGTCGGGTGCGTCGCCGGAATCGCGCATCGTCCAGTCGGTCGAATTGCGGCCCTGATCCATCCAGAAGACGTGTTCGTCACTGATCACCGGGTCCCAGCCGTAGCTCCGGCCGGGTGCCGGCCCGAAGCGCGGGCGCCAGGTGTCGTCGACCACGATCTTCCCGGCGTCCCGGTCGAGGGTGATGCGAAAGACCGTCTCGGTTCCGACCACGACCACGTTCTCACCATCTGCGGCCAGTCGGGCGATGCTTGGCTCGGGCAGTTCGAGTTCGGGTGCGACCGACTCGAGCGTCTCCGGGTCGAGGATCGAGAGAGTCGACCGGGCAAGGCCGTCCGGAGCATCGCAGTCCTTGGTGACCAGCTCGCCTGTGTCGAGGATGACGAACGAGTTGTACGGCCGGTCGACGACCGGCAGCTGCCGGGACACGAGGACCTCGAGGTCAGGATTGAGCCGGTGTGCCCAGCACCCGAACACCATGTAGATGTCGCCGTTGGCGTGGACGGCGATGCCACCAGGCCAGTATTTCCCGGAGGGAAACCTCGGGCTGGAAACGATGACTTCGAGCGTTTCAGGGTCGAGCTTCTCGACCCAGCCGTCGACCGACTTGGCCAGGGGATCCCCGACCGGGATGTCGTGGCGCAGCGCGTAGAGCTCACCTGGCTCGCGCCGGATCAGCATGTCGCTGGCAAAGGCGTCGCGGAAGGACTCGACGACCAGCCTTTCACCGGGCTGGATATCCGGGCCGGCTTGGCCGACCGGGTTGCAGAGGCGGCGCGGGCCGCCGTCTTCACAGGACCACGGCTGCGGCCAGTAACCCGCTGAGCCGGATTTGGATCTGCCGGCGCTCGAAGTCACGGGTGGATCAGTCCTGCGGGAAGACGAGATTCGAGACGACGAGCCTGCTGTCGGCAAGCGCCGCGGTGCGATGGACGGCGATCTTCAGATACTCGGGATCGGTCGCCATCTTGAGGAAGGCCTGGCGATTCGGGTACTTGACCAGGATCACCATGTCCCATTCCTTCTCTTCCGGGCCGATGATGCTTTCCACGCAGGCCGCCGCCGAGAGGATTTCGCCGCCCACTCCCTGGAGGAAGGGTGCCACGGCGACAGAATAGAGGCCGTACGCCTCAGCTCCGCTCATACCGGCATCGACTCCGTCGGCTTCGTCCTTGAAGCGGAGGAGGTTGAGCATCACGATCGCACTCTCGTCCGTCGACTCGGTGAGCTTCCCGATCTGTTCCCGGTCGGGCTCGATCGTCGGTTCACTCATGGTGGTTCCTCTCGTATTGACTGGTTTCAGCGGCAGTTCGAGCCGCGGCATTCGGACAGACGGACCGCCATCGCTTCGAGGCGCGCGACGTTTCCGGCCTGCGCCGGGTCGTTCACGAGATTCACCAGCTCGTCGGGATCCTTCTTCAGGTCGTATAGCTCAGTGTTGGCGCCGTCGAAGGACCAATGGATGTACTTGTACTGGCTGGTCCGGACTCCGTAGTACGGGAGATCGAAAGCAGTGATCGGCGTTGTGAACCTGAGCAGGGGGCGCATCGCCTGAAGCGGGATGTTGCGCTTCGGGAGCTTCTGCTTGCCCTTGGCCGAAGGCAGCAGCGAGATGCCATCCATCACCCGTCCGGGCTTGACATCAGCCATGTCGAGGACCGTCCGGGTCACGTCAACATCCATCGCGGGGCCGGTCAACGTTTTCCCAGCTCGTACCCCGGGTCCCCGAATCAAGAGCGGAATGCGGATCGAGTTCTCGTACGGCAGGAATTTCGAGGCGCGCAGACGGTGTTCGCCCTGCATGTAGCCGTTGTCCGAGTCGAAGACGATGTACGTGTTGTTCAGCTCTTTCGCCCGCTTCAGCTGTTTGACGATCTTTCCGATCTGATCGTCGACCGAACGAACCGCACCGAGGCGTCCCCGGTAGTTGTCGGTAATCGTGTCGATCTGAGTGTCGGAGAGCAGCGGCAAATCCTTGAGGTTTTCCGCCTTGTCGGAGACGTCAGCCTCATTGAACGATGCCGGCTTGGGCAGCGCCGTGTTGTCGTAGGTGTCGCGGTACCTGGCCGGGGGCCTCGGATCGGGCTCGGGAGCACCAGGGCGGAAGCCCTGAGCGTGATTGGTGTCTTCCGCATGGGGGCCGGGTGGCGTGTAATAAAGGAAGAAAGGGCGCTTGCCCGGAGCGCTCTTGCGGATGAAGCGCGCGGCATAACCTCCGCCGACATCCATCGTGTAGACGCTCTCGTCCTGGGTTCCGAAGTAGTCGCACGGATCGAAGGCCTTGCAGAATGACTGGAGCAGTTCGGCAAAGTTGTTCGGCGGGTTGTTCGCGTTGTCGGTCGCGAGGTTCATCTGCGCCGTGGCGTAGTCACGGTCGCCGTAGTACTTGATCTTGCCGTCGACGTTCATCGCGAAGTTGAAGTAGTCGTAAGTCGAGTTGTCGAGCAGCCCGGCCCAGCGGTCCCAGCCCGGTGGCACCTCGGTGCGGCCGAGCGCGCCGTACTCGTTGAGGTACTTGCCGACCATCGCGGTCCGGTAGCCCGAACGGTGGAGCCACGGTCCGAGCGAGTTGCGCTGGTTCAGCTTGCCGGGGAACGACTTGAACCTGTAGTGACCACCGTCGTTGGAGTTGAAGTTGCTCAGCACCTGGTTGTTGTGCGAGAGCTGCCCGGTCAGGAACGAGGCGCGGGCCGGGCCGCAGAGCGGGTACGGCGCAACGAAGTTCGAATAGTTGGTCCCACCGTTTTGAACCAGCCGCCGCAGGTTCGGCATGTATGCGAGGTCGCCGCGGATCGCGTCATCGGACTGGATCACCACGATGTTCGGCCGGGCGAGCTTGCGGACCTTCGACTTGGCCGGAAGCGCAGCCGCAAACATTCCGATCAAAGCCAGCACGAAGGCGACGGCAAACACGACCGAAGGCCGGCTCATACCGTTATCCCATCGACTTTGCTCCCTGACCCTCACTGCTCTCCTTCGCTCATGGTTCCGAATGAATCCCTTCGGAACTGAAACAGGCTACTCGTGCCAGAGTTTCTGTGCAGCCTTATTGTTCAAGAGTCAATAGTAGCGTGCCGGTCAAGCGCCACGCGTCTTACGCCCCGGGCTTGACGACCATCAGAAAGATCGCGGCGACGATCAGCAGGCCGGTCGCCGTGCCCATGAAACCTTCGGTCCGCGACATCCGCTGGAATTCTTCGGAGAGCTCGACCGGGCCGTCACCGGCTGCCGCGATCTCTTCGGTCACCATCGCCTCGAGCTTGCGGTCGGTCGGAATGAAGTACATGCCGATGATCGCACCGAGGAGGATCACGATCGCGAAACTCGCGCTGATCCAGAAGCTGCCCAGGTCCAGGTCATAGTCGATCACCTGGTAGATCCCGGTGATCAGGATGATCAGCAACGCCGGGCTCGCGAAGTACCGGTTGAGCACCAGCTGGACGCGGTAGACCACCGGCAGGTGCCTGGGGTCGACGCTCATCGTCACCGGGAAGAGAATCGCCTCGGCAAACGTCGATCCGAGCCCGACGACCACGGCCGTGATGTGGATCCAGAGGGAGATGTCATAACCGGTAATGGCGACTGGAATTTCCATGTCAAGACCCTAGCTGCGCGGGCGGATTTTCGGCGGCCAAGGAATGAAGGCGCTCGTACGGCGAACGTATTCCTTATAGCCGGGCCGGCGCGAGGACATATCGGATTCGAGCATCGCAACGCCGGAGACCCGCAACAGGAAGAAGGTCATTACGACCGGACCGATCGCGGTCCACCAGGCGGCGCCGGAGCCGATCGCGACCACCCAGAGCCCCCACCAGACGGTCGCGTCACCGAAGTAGTTCGGGTGCCGCGTGTACTTCCAGAGTCCCCTGTCCATCACCTGGTCCTTGCTCGAGGAATCCTTCTTGAAAGCGGTGAGCTGGGCGTCTCCGATCCCTTCGAAGGCGAGTCCGACGGCGAAGACTGCGACGCCGGCCCAGGAGAGCCAGCCGATCGAATCCGGCGGCTGCGCGCCCAGCGACTGCAGCGGAGCGGAAACAACCAGCGCCAGGAACCCCTGGAGCAGGAAGACGCCGAAAAACGACCATATCCAGAAATTTCCGGAGTGCTGCTCACGCATTTTTATATAGCGGCGGTCCTCGTCGTGCCCGAGATTCCGCCGGCCGATGTGGATCGCCAGGCGCAGGCCCCAGGCCGTGGTCAGGCCAGCGGCGAGCAGCATCGCGTCCGGGCCGTCGCCGGCGGCGAACGACGTCCAGGCGATCACGATGAAGACGAGGCCCCAGGCGACGTCGGCGATCCCGGCATCGTGCAGGGCGAGACTGATCAGCCAGAAACCGGACATCAGCGCAACTGCCGCCAGAACCGCCGGGAGAGTGACCGAAAAGTCCATGATCACAACCTACCCGGGCGTCGGCCAGCCCGGTGACATCCGTATCGTCGAATTCAAGCGCTCGGCCGCCAACCCGGATCTCGCCAACCCCGACTCGGCACGGCTCGTTCTGAAGCGGCCGCATTCGGCCGGCAACCACAACGGTGGCTGGATGGCTTTCGGGCCTGACGGCAAGCTCTACTTCACGATCGGCGACAATGCCTTCCAGACCAATGCCCAGGACTTGGACAACCTCTTCGGCAAGGTCATGCGGATCGATCCAGCCGACCCTGATGGCCTCGGACCCGAGACGCGAACGATTCCGTCCGACAATCCTTTCGCTTCGGTCTCGTTTCCCGGTGGTGAGGACGAGATCTACACCCTCGGACTGAGGAATCCGTACCGGGCTTCTTTCGCTCCAAACGGAAATCTGGTCATCGGGGACGTCGGCGCCGGTCAGACGGAAGAAGTCGACGTCGGCAATCTCTCCGGCAAGAACATGGGCTGGCCCGACTGCGAAGGATCCTGCGACACGCCGAATGCCCTTTACACCGAACCGTTCTTCACTTACGAGCACAGCGGGACTCCCTCTCCCGAAACCGGCAACGTGATCATCGGCGGTTACGTGATCCGCGATCCCGACCTGGCCGGTCTCACCGGGCGCTACATCTACGGCGACAACCAGCGAACGGACCTGAGAACGCTCAATCTCTCGGTCCTGGGTGGCGATCCGGTCGATCCCGGTCTCAGTGTCGATAACCAGTCTCTGCTCTCCTTCGGTGAAGACAGTCGAGGCTGCACCTACGTGATGGCTGGCGGGACCGTCTCCCGGATTGCCGCCAACGCCGCGGCATCCGCCGAATGCCCCCATGCGGTCGACGTGCCCGACCCACCAGACCCCCCGGTGGACTCGACCAAACCGAGCCTCGCGCTCGACATCAGTGGTCAACGGCTGGGCAAGAAGATCTCATTCTCCGCCACCTGCTCGGAAAACTGCGCGATCAGCGCCAAAGGCGCGCTCAAGGCGAAGCGCCGCGGCAAGAAGAAGGCCGTCGGCTTCAAGTACACCACGGCGTCCCGTGATGCCGCGGCGAACAAGAAGGTCAAAGTTGTGCTGAAGCTCAAGCCGAAGGCCCTGAAGAACGCCCGCAGAGTCCTCCGGAACGGCCGTAAGCTCAACGCCGTTCTGGTCGCGGCCGCCGCCGACCCGTCAGGCAACAAGCGGTCTGTCAGGTTCACTGTGAAGGTCAGGCACACGGCGCCGAAGCGCTAGGTCTCAAATCAGCGTCGATTTGACCCAAGGGATTCCAACGGAGATTCCCGACAACGAGTGGCACGGGTTGACTCCAGATCGCCTCAGTAGCGCAGGCGGGTGTTCTGGTGATCAAGCCCGCCTGCTGATCGTTGGAGGTCCCTATGAACCGGATCAAGAACAATCCGGACCCGTATTTCAACGTCGCTGAAGCTGCCGCCTATCTCGGCCAGACAGAGCGATGGATCCGCCGGAGCGTCGAAGAGCGACGCTTCCGCCTCACTAAGCTCGGTGGCAAGCTCGCGTTCAGGCGAAGCTGGCTAGACGAGTACGCGGAAAGCAACGTCATCGAGCCTGGTGGGCTCTCATGAGTGACTCGGTTATGGCGCTCATCGTTGGGGCGACCTGAAATGTGTAGGCGCCGCCTGAATACTGCTCCACATCTGCCGCTCCAAAAGTGCTCCACCCGGCAGACGCCCAGATCATCTGGCCGGAGCGGAGATCCTGTCCTTGGCGAATACAACCAAGGGCGCAGGAAGGCAGTGCTCGACGTGGAGAAGTGGGCCGAGATCAGAAGAATGAGCCGGGTTGACAGACTCTCGCAAAGAGAGGTCGGCGAAAGAACCGGCCTGAACCGGAGAACCGTAGGAAGAGCCCTCAGCTCCGGGGCCCCACCAAGCTACGGCCCTCGCCAGAGGCAACCCTCGAAGCTCGATCCCTACCGCCCCGAGATCGAGCGCCTCCTCGAAGACAACCCGACCCTCTCCGGGGTCCGCATCCTCGAAGAGCTGAGAGCCCAGGGATTTGCAGGCGGCAAGACCATCCTCGACGACCACCTCCGAGATCTCCGCCCGCGCTTCGCCCCGGCGCCGAGGACCTACCAGCGCACCAACTACCTCCCCGGAGAGCTTGCCCAGATCGATCTGATGGAGCTCCGAAAAGAGGTTCCGGTCGGCTACGGCCAGACCCGCAGGGCCTACCTGCTGACCCTGGAGCTGCCCTTTTCCAAGGCGCTCGCCGCCGAGCTGATCTTCTCCAAGCGCTTCGAAGACATAGGCCATGGAGTCAACTCCTGCCTGACCCGGATCGGAGCCCTGCCAAAGAAGCTCGTGCTCGACCGGGAAGGTGCCCTCCACAAGGGCTCGGGCCACCCAACCGAGGTCTTTGCCGCCTACCTCGGCCAGCTCAGCCTCGGCTGGATCATCCTCGCCCCAAGAGACGCCGAGGCCAAGGGAGCCCTCGAGCGAAGTCACAGGTACCTCCACGGCAACTTCGAGGCCGCAAGACGCTTCGCCAACCCGGCCGACTTGAGACACCAGCTCGACCTCTGGCTCACCAAGGCAAACAACCGTAAGCACCGCACAACCAAACAGGTGATCAACGAACACTTCGAGGCAGAGAGGGCCTCGATGAGGCCCCTGCCGGGATCGCTCCCGGGCACCGATCACCACCAGGTGATCAGGATTCCACCACAGCCCTTCCTGCGCTTTGACCGAAACGACTACTCCCTCGACCCCCGGATGGTCGGCCGCAGGGTGGAGATCAGGGCTGGCCAGGAATGGGTCACCGCAACCGAGCTTGAGACCGGTCGCTCCGCCTGCCGCCACCAGCGAGTCTTCGCCGCCGGCCGGGTCGTGACCGACCCGGCCCACCAAGCAGCCCTCGAGGAGATGAGGGCCACCAGGTTGGGCTACCGGCCCAGGCCAAAAGACACCGAGGTCGAGATCCGCCCCCTTTCCACCTACGACCAGCTGATCCCGGCATGAGCACCACCTCTGAACTCACCCACCTCTTCCGCAGCCTCAAGGCACCGGCTGCAGCCGGTGCCTTGACCAAGCTCGCCGATAGGGCAAGGGCCGAGGAATGGTCTTACGAGCACTTCACCGAAGCACTGCTCTCAACCGAGGTCTCGGCCCGCGAATCCCTCGGCGGCGAGGCGAGGATCAGGGCGGCCCGCTTCCCGGCCAGGAAGTCTTTGGAGGAGTTCGATTTCAAGTTTCAATCCTCGATCAAGCGCCAGGTCGCCCAGCACCTCGGCCAGCTCGACTTCCTGAGCCTCAAGGAGAACGTGATCTTGCTCGGGCCTCCCGGGACCGGCAAGACCCATATCGCGACCGCAATCGGGATCAGGGCCTGCCTTGCCGGCCACCGGACAATCTTTGCCTCGGCGACCGATTGGGTGGCAAGGCTTTTGGAGGCGAAACGAGAGGGCCGCCTTGAGAAAGAGATCACCCGCCTTGGCCGGGTTCCGCTCCTCATCATCGACGAGGTCGGCTACATCCCGTTTGATCCTGAGGCCGCAAATCTGATGTTCTCGCTGATCTCGGCCCGCTACGAGCGGGCCTCGTTGATCGTCACCTCGAACAAGCCCTTCTCATCCTGGGGTGAGACCTTCGGCGACGAGGTGGTTGCTGCGGCGATAATCGATCGCCTGGTTCACCACGCCGAGATCCTGGCGCTCAAGGGCGACTCCTACCGGCTCAAAGACCGAGACCTCGGGCGGGCGAAGCCCCACTCAGACTGAGTTTGCCCGCCTGCCCGGGCAGGCGGGCAGGTGATGCCGCGGGTGGTGCACTTTTCGGTTCTTGCAAATCCAGCGGGGAGACGTCAAGTGGTCCTGTTAGCCGCATGCTAGAAGAACCCGCTCCCGGAAGCCGGCAAACGTGGGTAGACCGTAGGCGCGACGCTTGATCACCTTGACCTTGTTGATCACCCCTTCGGCGTAGCCGTTGGTGGTCGGCTCTTCGAAGTAAGCCAAGAGCTCTTTGCGCCACGCCCTCACCCCTTTGGCGAAGGCCTCAAAGGACTTCAGCCCCGAGCGCTCGACTGCGCCAAGGAAAATGATGAATAGCCCGGAATACACGGGGCGAGACAAGGGGCGCGGGGCGAGGTCGCCCCGTCTCGCCACGCGGTCGCGGGATTTCGGCTTTCTAGAGCGGTATCTACTCGCCCCATGTCTCGCCCCGCCGGTTTACTCGCCCCACTCGCCCGACCCTTTAGGGGAGGGGCGAGGGAGAGAGCCCCACTGATCTTCCCCCGGAAAAGTGAACACGCGTCTCTGGAATCAGGCGGCGGTTGTCATTGTGTGTTGGCGTTCGAATTCAGCCGGTGTGAGCATATTCAGAGAGCTGTGCCGGCGGCGGGTGTTGTGAAAGAGCTCGATGTAGTCATGGATCGAGTTAGCAAGCCCGACCCGGGTCTTCCATCTCTTGCGATTCAGTAGCTCGACCTGCATCCGGCCCCAGAAGCTTTCCATCATGGCGTTGTCATAGGCCGAGCCAACCGAGCCCATCGAGGGGGCAAGGCTTGCCTCTTTTACCTTGCGGCTGAAGGCCCAGGACGTGAACTGCGCCCCGCGGTCGCTATGTATTACGAGTTCGCCGCCAGGGTGTCTTTTCTCGGTCGCCATGCCGAGCGCGTTCATCACCAGATTCGCTGTTTGGGTCGAGTCGATCGACCAGCCGACGACTCTGCGCGAGAAGACGTCGAGGACCGCGCAGCAGTAGATCTTGCCCTCCCGGGTCGGGTGCTCGGTGATATCGGTGAGCCAGAGCTGGTTGGGCGCCGGCCGGTGGAAGTTCCGCCTCACCAGGTCAAGCGAAGTGACCCTTGCCATCTTCGCGCCCTTTGGCGGTCGGCGGTTCGGAATCCCCTTGATGCCAGGCTCAACCATGATCGAGGAGATGGTGTTGTGGCCGATCGGTACCCCTCGGCCGAACCTGAGCTCCGCGGTCACCCGGGGCACCCCGTAGGTGCCTCTTGACTCTTTGTGGATCTCGATGATCTCTTTGGCCAGCCAGATGCGGCGGAGCCCCGTTCGTGAGGTTGGCCGGCCTCTCCAGGCGTAGTAGCCGCCCCGAGAGACCCCGAGAACGCGGCAGGCGTGGCGAACGTCGATTCCCTGCCCGGTCAGAGCCTCAATCACCGGGAAGAGCCTTTTGGGGATATGCTTCGCTGAGGAAGACCTCGTTGACCTTGCGTGAGACCGCAAGCTCGGTCTCGAGCTGCTTGATCTTCTCTTCCGCGGCCTTCAGCTGCATGGCCTGGTCGGTGCTGGTGCCATCAATCTCGCCGGAGTCGATTCTCTCCTGCCGGAGCCAGTTGTAGATCGTGGCCTGGCTCATGCCGAAGGTCGCGGCGAGGTCCTTAGGTTTGGTGCCAGCTCCAGCTAGACACTATGTCCCGGTGAACGTCCGGCCCGGGTAATAACCATAGGTCGGTACCTCGCCATCGAGCGAGGTGAAATAGAGCGCCGCGGGTTCGAGCCGCAGCGCGACCCAACCAAATAGGAGGCACCGACATGCCAAAG